>CAYUYN010000436.1:0-3619 GCA_964449185.1 uncultured Anaerolineales bacterium
TGAGCGTCAGCCACGCCTGACCACGCATGTCATTTGACCTATGGGGTTTCTCGGGCAATCCCTTCTTTAGCGCGCCAGCCGGCCTGTTTGGCTTTGGCACTCTCACTGTCTGCGCGCTGGTCGCCCTTTTCTATCTCGCTCGCAACCTGGGTTCCTTCGCCCGCCTGAATTCGCGCCAGTGGCTGGCCTTCGCGGGCCTGCTGCTGGCCGGCTTCGTGCTGGCCCAGCTCTTCATCCTGCGCGTGCCGGCCGATATCCTCCCGCCGCCCGGTCTGCCGGCCGAGCCGCAGCGGCCGGGCTTTGCGCTCTTTGCGCTTTTGCCCGCCTTCCTGGCGGGCGGGTGGCTGGGGTTGGGGCCGGCGCTGGTCGTCGGCCTGGTCACGGGCTTCTCGCGCGCGGCCTGGGAGACCTACTCGGTCATCACGCCTTTCGAGTTCATGGCCGTGGCCGGCGCCGCCACCTGGGCCATGCGCCAGGACTATCGCGGCTGGCCGGGGGCCCTGCTGCGCCGCCCGGTGGTGGCCGGGCCGGTGGTGGGGCTGCTGTTCTGCCTGCTGCTCTTCTTCTCCTACCTGGCCTACTCCGCGTCGGTCTCGCTGCCCGCCTGGGACTACGTCTGGTCGCGCACGGTGGCGGCCATCCCGGTCTTTATCGGCCAGGCGGCGCTGGCCGGCCTGCTGGCCGAGTTGGTGCGCCAGGGCAGCCCGGCGGCCTGGGCGGTGGCGCGCGGGCTCACGCCGCCGCCCTACGTCTCCAGCCTGCACCGCAAGCTGCTCTTCCTGCTCATCCCGCTCTTCGGCGTCGGGCTCATCCTGCTGTTCTGGGCCAACGTCACCATCGCCACGGCCGTCTCCACCCGCCTGCTGGTGGATCAGATGGGCAGCGCCGCCGAGGCCGCCAGCCGCGACATCCCCTTCTTTATCCTGACCGGCCAGTACCTCATCCTCAACATCGCCAACCAGGATGAGCTGCTCACCGCAGACCCCGCCGGGCAGACGGCGCTGCTCTCGCAGAGCCTGCGCGCCGTGCCGTTCTTTCGCCAGCTCACCCTGCTGGATGCCGACCTCCAGCCCCTGGCCGGCTACCCGGCCGGCCCGGCCGATCTGCCGCCCCTGCGCGGTGAGGAGGCGCAGTTGGCGCGGCTGGCGCTGGCCGGCATCCCGCAGAACGCCACCGCCTATCCCGACACGCTCGGCGACCCGGTCGACCTCGTCTTCGCCGCGCCGGTGAACGTGGCCGGCGGCGGGCCGGGCGCCGTGGTGGTCGGGCGCGCCGATCTCTCCAACAGCCCGCTGATGCAGTCGGTGGCCAGCAGCCTGGTGGGCCTGGCCGGCGGGCTGGGGCAGGGCTTTATCCTGGACGAGTACGGCCTCATCATCTATCACCCCGACCCCTCGCGGCTGCTGGACACCTTTGTGCCCGAGGCCTCGGCCACTCAGCTCACCAACACCTTGCCGGGCGCCACCGCCTACCAGGACAAGGCGCCCGACGGCACGCGCCGCCTGGTGCTCTATTACCCCCTGCCCGGCCACTCCTGGACCGTCTACGTCACCGTCCCTAACTCTGTGGTGCTGGCCCTGGCCGCGCAGATCGCCACGCCCATCGTGGGCCTGCTGCTGCTCATCGGGCTGATCGGCCTGCTCCTCGTCACCCTGGTGGCCAACCGGGTCACGCGCCCGGCCGAGGCACTGGCCCTGGCCGCGCAGCGCATCTCCGAAGGCAAGCTTGACGAGCCGGTGCCGGTGTATGGCGAAGACGAGATCGGCCGCGCCGGCCTGGCCTTCGAGCGCATGCGCGAGCGCCTGAGCGCACGCCTGGACGAGCTGGGCATGCTCCTGCGCGTCAGCCAGGCGGTGGCCAGCAGCCTCCATCTGGAAGACGCCCTGCCGCCCATCCTCAACGGCGCGCTCAGCGCCACCAGCGCGGCCGGCGTCCGCATCGTCCTGGCGCCCGGCTTGCCCAGCGACGACTTGCCCTTCTTCGCGGAGCGCGGCACGCCCACGCTCCAGGCCTTCACCGCCGGCCCCGCGGCCGACCTCATGGCGGCGCTGGATCGCGGCCTGCTCCAGCTCACCCGCGAAGAGGGCCGCGCCGCCATTTCTAACCTGGCCCGCGCCCGCGCCGTATTGGATGTGTCCGCCGTCGCCGGCCGGCTGCACGCGCTCATGGCCTTGCCCCTGCGCCAGGAGAACAACTTCTACGGCGTCTTCTGGCTGGCCTACGATCAGCCCCACACCTTCTCCGAGTCGGAGGTCAACTTCCTCACCACCCTGGCCAGCCAGGCCACGGTCTCGGTGGCCAACTCGCGCCTCTTCGAGGCCGCCGAGCAGGGCCGCCAGCGGCTGGCCGCCATCCTGGCCTCCACGCCCGATGCCGTCGTGGTCACCGACCGCAGCGAGCGGGTGCTGCTGGTCAACCCCGCTGCCGAGGCCGCCTTTGCGCTCACCGGCAAGCCCGTCATCGGCCGCCTGGTGGCGCAGGTGCTGCCCGACCCCGGCCTGGTCAAGCTGCTCCAGACCAACCACGGCCAGCCGCCCACTCGTCTGCAGCGGGGCGCTGAGCCGATGCAGGCCACCGCCGGCGAGTTCCAGGTGGGCGCTGGCCGCACGCTGTATGCCTCGGCCTCCACCCTCATCGGCGCGGACGGCAGCGCGCTGGGCCGGGTGTGCGTGCTGCGCGATGTGACGCACTTCAAGGAATTGGACCAGATGAAGTCCGAGTTCGTGGCCACCGTCAGCCACGATCTGCGCGCGCCGCTGACGTTCATGCGCGGCTACGCCACCATGCTGCCCATGGTCGGCGCCCTCAACGACAAGCAGCGCGAGTTCGGCGACAAGATCGTGGCCGGCATCGAGCAGATGACGGTGCTGATAGACGACCTGCTCGATCTCGGCCGCATCGAGGCCGGGGTGGGGCTGGCGCGCGAGCCCGTGCAGATGACCGGCGTCATCGCCGAGGTGGTGGAGACCCTGGCCCCGCACGCCCAGAATAAGGGCCTGCGGCTGCACGTCGAGGCGCCTACCAGCCTGCCGCGCCTGTCGGGCGACCCCTCCCTGCTGCGCCAGGTCATTACCAATCTGCTGGATAACGCCATCAAGTACACGCCGTCCGGCGGCGAGGTGCGGCTGCGCGCCTCCACCGACGACGTGGACTTCCTCTTCGCCGTCGCCGATACGGGCGTGGGCATTGCCCCCGCCGACCAAGCCCGCCTCTTTGAAAAATTCTTCCGGGTGCGCCAGCGCGGCAGCACCCAGGTCAAAGGCTCCGGCCTGGGCCTGGCCATCGTCAAGTCCATCGTCGAGCGCCACGGCGGCAAGGCGTGGCTGGAGAGCAAGCTCGGCAAGGGCAGCACCTTCTACGTCACCCTGCCGCTGGCCGTCCCCGCGCCCCGTGAGCCGGCGGTGTAAGCGGACGGCGGACGACAGAATTTTGTTTAGAGGGGCACTATTGAAGACGTCCCCAATTACCGCTTTCACCGAGAAAGCATGCCCTTTTCGCCATTTTTCATCTGCTACTCAAGTGCTACACATCTGCTACAAGTGCGACACAAGTGCACCCCTGCACCCCAGTCCCGCGCCACCACGGCTGCCCTCAAATTCCGTCGCGCGCAGCGGATCGT
>CAYUYN010000437.1:0-3611 GCA_964449185.1 uncultured Anaerolineales bacterium
CGACTGCTTACTGCCGACTGCTTACTGCCGACTGCCACCCAGTTCAGGCCTATCTGTGAGGACTACTTTGTCAACATCCGCTCCGGTTGTGCATGTTTCCGCGCTGCGGAAGGCCTATTCGGTGCCCGAGCGCGAGCCTGGCCTCAAGGCGGCCTTTCGCAGCCTGGTGCGGCGCAAGTCGCGCGAGGTCAAGGCCGTCGACGGCATCTCCTTCGATATCGCCCCCGGCGAGATCGTGGGCTTCTTGGGTCCGAACGGCGCCGGCAAGACCACCACGCTCAAAATGCTGTCCGGGCTGCTGCACCCCACCGGCGGCGAGGCGCGCGTGCTGGGCTACCTGCCCGCCCAGCGCCAGAAAGAGTTCCTGCAACAGATTACGCTGGTGATGGGCAACCGCAACCAGCTTCAATGGGACCTGCCGGCGCTGGACTCGTTCGAGCTCTACCGCGCCGTTTATCGGCTGCCAGAGGCGCAGTTTCGCCGGACGCGCGACGAGTTTATCGAGCTGCTGGAGCTGAAGGACCTCGTCAAAAAGCCCGTGCGCAACCTCTCGCTGGGCGAGCGCATGAAGATGGAGATCGTCGGCGCGCTGCTGCACCAGCCGCGGGTGCTGTTCCTGGACGAGCCTACCATTGGCCTGGATGTGACCATGCAGAAGCGCATCCGCGCCTTCATCGCCGCTTACAACCAACGCCACGGGGCTTCGGTGCTGCTTACCAGCCACTACATGGCCGACGTCACGGCCCTGTGCAAGCGCGTCATCGTCATCCACCACGGCTGCCTCCTGTACGACGGCGGGCTGGCCGGCTTGGTGGAGCGCTTCTCGGCCTACAAGACCATTGGCGTCACCCTGGACACGGCTGCCGACCTCAGCGGCTACGGCGAAGTGATGAGCCAGGCTGATGGGCGCGTGACCCTGCGCGTCCCCAAGGCCGAGACCTCGCGCACCACCGCGCGGCTGTTGGCCGACCTGCCCGTGGAAGACCTGACCATCGAGGACCCGCCCATCGAAGACGTCATCGAACGCGTCTTCGCGCTCGAGATGCCCAAGGAGCCGGCGGCGTGAGGTCCCTGGTTGACTTCTATGTGACCAACATGAAGGTTGCCATCATCGAGCAGTTCCAATATCCGGTGGCGAACTACTTCTACATGATCGGCATGATCGCCGAGCCGGTCATCTACCTGGTGGTGTGGTCCACCGTGGCCGGTGCCCAGCAGGGCGGCGCGGTGGCCGGCTACACCCCCGGCAAGTTTGCGGCCTACTACATCGTGTGGACCCTGGTCCGCAACATGAATATTGTGTTTACGCCGTTCGGGTGGGAATGGCGCATCCGCACCGGCCAGCTTTCGGTGCTGCTCCTGCGGCCCCTGCACCCGCTGCACTACGACCTGTCCTATTTCGGCGGCATGAAGTTCGTGGTCATCGTCCTGTGGCTGCCGCTGGCGGCCGTGCTGTCACTGGCCTTCCGGCCCACCTTCAACACCAGTTTGCTCGAAGTGCTGGTGTTTGCCGTGGCCATCTGGGGCGCTTACCTGATCCGCTCCATGCTGCTGTGGCTGCTGGGCATGCTCAGCTTCTGGACCACCCGCGTCAGCGCCCTGTTTGAGCTGTACTTTGCCGCCGAGCTGCTGCTTTCGGGCCGGCTGGTGCCGATGGCGCTGATGCCCGCTTGGGTCCAGAACGTGGCGCGCTTCCTGCCGTTCCAATGGACGTTTGGCTTCCCCATTGAAGCCCTGATCGGCGACATGACCCCGCTCCAATTGGGCCAGGGCCTGCTCATGCAGTTGACGTGGACCGTGGCGTCGACCATCGCCGTGCTGCTGGTCTGGCGCGTCGCCATCCGCCGCTATTCGGCCGTGGGCAACTAACATGAGCCTCCTCCGCCTGGCCGCTGTTTTCTTCCGCGTGGGCATCCTCAACGAGCTTCAGTACCGCGTTAACTTCTTCCTGCAGCTTTTCCAATCGCTGATCGCGCTCGCCACGGGTCTCGTCGGCCTGTCGCTCGTGTTCAATCACACCGAGGCGCTGGCGGGCTGGTCTCGGCCGGAGCTGCTGGCCGTGATGGGCGTGCACATCCTGATGGGCGGCTTTATCCAGGCCCTGATCCAGCCCAACATGGAGCGGCTGATGGGCGATGTGCGCGAGGGCACCCTGGATTATGCCCTGACGAAGCCGGCCGACGCGCAGGTCTTGATCAGCGTGCGCGAGATCCGCCTGTGGCATTTTGTCGACGTGGCCATCGGCCTGGTGGTACTGGGGGTGGCCGCCTCGCAGTTGCGCGGCAACTTGGGACCGTGGCAGGCGCTGGCCTTTGTGGCGGCCCTGCTGTGCGGCGGCGTGATGATCTACGCCTTCTGGCTCATGCTGACCAGCACGGCCTTCTGGGTGGTGCGGGTGGACGAGATGGTTAATCTGTTCCAAGGCGTCTACGCCGCCGGGCGCTGGCCGGTGGGCGTGTATCCGGGCTGGCTGCGGTCGGGGCTCACCTTCCTGGTGCCGGTGGCCTTTGCCGTCACGGTCCCAGCCGAGGCCCTCACCGGGCGCCTCACCATGCCCACCCTGCTCGGCGCCATCGGCCTGGCCGTGGCCCTGCTCATCCTCTCGCGCTGGGTCTGGCGCACCGGTCTTAAGCGCTACTCGGGCGCCTCGGCATAGGCAGGATCATTCAAACCCTCTGGCTGTTACCTGTCCATTCGGCGGATAGCGGATGACGATCTCCCTCGGTATAGCGCCCAGGTAGCGGCTGGGTCGTGGGAAAACGCGCCGGCCGTTTCGCTCTCGCGACTGGGCGCTTACCAGATACAGCAGATCACAGGCACGGCTGATGGCCACATGCGCCAGCCGGGCGCGGATGAGCACTTCATCCCGTACGGTGGCTCGCGGCAACGGCTGCTGAAAACTCCAGCCCAGGCCGGCCAGCAACCGATTGAGATTGGTCAAGGGTAACCGGATGAGTGATTGACGCGAGGGGCGGGGTGGGGAGCGCAGGTGAGGTGAGGGAGGGGCTGTTTAAGGTGTGCGCGGGCGGTGGTGGTGACGTTTGGGCGCGGGAGGCCGGTTGGGCGGCTTCCACCGCCAAACGTCTCGCCCCACGTGAGCGCGCGGATTAGACGGGTTGGCTATCTCATGGCACAGGTTGTGCGGTGAGCGCGCGCCGGACGGCGGCGCGGGGTTACTTGCGGTCCTGCGCCAGGGCCTGTTTGACGTAGTAGCGCAGGGCCGTCTTGTTGATGTCCTCAACCTTCTTGAGCCGGAGGTACCGGGAGTTCTTGGCCGCACCCCGGAGCAGACCGTATTTGTCCTCAAAGTTGACGCCCAGGGTGAAGGAGAAGGTAATGTGTTTCTGGGCGGAGGTGATATAGGCGAGGATGTACCGCCCGCAAAAAACCGGCATGTCGTAGCTTATCAGCTCGGTAGATTTGGGAGCGAGTTCGCGCATTAACTCGCGCAGCCGGGCGACGATGGGCTGCAGCTCGGGGGCGACGCGCTCTTGGACGAATTCGTCTACGGTCTTGGTGGCCATGCGCTACCTTTCCTGGTTTGGGCGAGGATTATCTACTGAGTTTTGAATAATTAATGTCCGCTTGGAAGTCGGTTCATAGCTTCAGAT
>CAYUYN010000438.1:0-3609 GCA_964449185.1 uncultured Anaerolineales bacterium
AAGGCACCGGCGAACATTCCGGCCAGGCCGGCGCCAACCACGATGACGTCATAGGCGGCCTGCACGCCGCTGGCGGCTGGCCCGCTCGGGTGGGGGGCCGTCACGCCGTCTTCTCGGTGGGGTAGACCTCGGGCACGCGGGCCGTGGGCAGCCGGTCGGCGCCCAGCAGACTGCGGTAGAGGTTGAGGTCCAATTCCATCTGGCGCAGGTTGGCGCCCCACATCACCGGGCCCAGACCCTTCCAGCGCTCTTGCAAGAACTCCAGCAGCGCGGAGTTGGTGGCAGCGGCATCCACCGCTGGCCGGCCCGCTGCGACGTCTGTCTTTGGCTGAAAAAGATCGTGGAGGAGGCCGGCGGCGCGGTAGGCGCAGAAGCCGGCCTGGCATGGCCCCATGCCCAGGCGCAAGTCGCGGCGCAGGTCGTTGAGCACGAGCGAACCGGACTTGCTTAGCGCGGCTTCGATCTGGGCGCGGGTGACCAGCTCGCACTCGCAGATGATCTCGGGCCGGGCGCTGGTCTCGGTTTGGTCCAGGCGGTCGCCCAGCGCGTGAAAGCGCCGGCCGGGCGGGTCGATGGGGGTCTCGGCCGTCAGGCAGTTGCGTTCGGCGCCGAGTTTGCGCCCGGCCAAGTCCAGGGTCTCTTCGGCCATTAACCGAAACGTGGTGAACTTGCCGCCCACGACGCTAATGAGGCCGTCGACGCCGTCGCGCGCGGCGTGGTCGAGGACGGCGTGGGCGCGGGTCATGCGGCGGGAGTCGGAGGCGCCAATGGGGGAGGGAAACGCATTGCGTATTGCGTATTCCGTTGCTTCAGAGGAACCCGTCGTGATGACTTCAGTCGTTTGCGCCGGCGCCTTAGGGCGCGGGCGATCTTCAAAGAGTGGCCTGACGCCGGCCCAGGCGCGCAGGGCGCGGAACTCGCGGAAGCGGGGCAATAGCTTCTCGCCCTCGGCCATGAGGAGCTCGATCTCCCACGGCTCGATGGGGTATTGGTCGGCGTTCGGCACCACGACCTCGGTGGTGCCGATGACGGCCACGGTGCCGATGGGCACCAGGATGTCGCCGTCGCTGGGCGGCTTGAGGCGATTGAGCACGGTGTTGGTGAGCCGGTAGTTCATGGCCACCATGGTGCCCTTGCCGGGCGTCACGCGCACGTCGCAGCCGGCTAAGCCCGCCACCTGGCCCGCCCAGGCCCCGGTGCAGTTGATGACCAGGTCGGCCAGCAGCCGCACGCGCTCGCCGGTGGTCACGTTCTCCAGCTCGGCGCCGTTCACGCGGCCGCCGTCCACCAACAGGCTCACCAGGCGGTGGCGCAGCCACACCTCGCCGCCAGCCGCCTGGAGGGCGCCGGTGACGGCGTGCGCGGCGTCAAACGAGTCGCAGGCGGCATCGGGCACGCGGAAGACGCGCGCCAGGCGCGGGTTGAGCAGGGGCTCCTCGGCCAGGGCCGCGGCCGGGCTGAGCTCTTCGGCGGGGATGCCGGCGGCCTGGCAACCGGCCAGGAAGGGCGCCACGTAATCGGGCGGGTCTTCCTCCAGCGCCACAAAGAAACCGCCGGTGTCCTCGATGGCGCTGGGCAGCAGGCGCTTGAGCAATAAGTTCTCGCGGCAGCAGTCCACGGCCGAGCGCGGGTCGCGCACCACGTAGCGGGCGCCCGAGTGCAGCAGCCCGTGGTAGCGGCCGCTGGTGCCGTGGGCCAGATCGCCTTTTTCGACCAGCAGGGTCTTGTAGCCGCGCAGGGCCGCGTCCCAGGCCACCCCCAGGCCGGTCGCGCCGCCGCCGATGACGAGGATCTCGGTGCTTAGCTTGGTCATGGAAAGGCAAATAAGAAACGCAGACGCTAAGGGAACTCGGGCTGCGTGTTCCTTAGCGTCTGCGTGCCTCAGTAGCGGGTACGAAGTCGAGTGGTCGCGCCAGCCCGCCTGGCTATTGGGCGGTGGCGCTGATCAGATCACGCAGCGACAGCCCGGCCAAGCCCTCGACATTGCTCAAGGCGATGCCCAAACCGGCGGCCACGCCCGCGCCATATTCCGGGTCTGCCCGGTAGAAGTGGACCAGCTGGCGCAGCTGCACCCGCTTGGGCACGCCCGTCATCCCGCCCACGATGTTGCTCACCAGCCGCGCGCGGGCGTCCACGTCCATCAGCCGATACAGGTCGCCGGCCTGGGTGTAGTCGTCGTTGCCCTCGCGGTGGTCGTAGCGGGCCCCATCGCCGGTCACCGGCATCGGCGGTTCGAGGTACTGTGGGTCTTCCACCGGCCCGCCGAAACTGTTCGGCTCGTAGTTCACGGCCGGCCCGTTATTGCCGTCAAAGCGCATATGGCCATCGCGGTGATAGTGGTTGACCTCGGCCTGGGCGTGATTGACCGGCAAGGACTCGTAATTGACGCCCAGGCGATAGCGGTGCGCGTCGGTGTACGACAGGATACGCGCCTGCAGCATTTTGTCGGGCGAGAAACTGATGCCGCGCACCACGTTGGCCGGGGCGAAGGCCGCTTGCTCTATTTCGGCGAAGTAATTCCGCGGGTTCCGGTTCAGCTCCACAACGCCGACCTCGATCAGGGGGTGCGCCTTGTGCGGCCACACCTTGGTCAGGTCAAACGGATTGACGTAGAAGGTCTCAGCCTCGGCCGCTGTCATCACCTGGATGAACATGCGCCACCTGGGGTAGTCCCCGCGCTCGATGGCGTTGAACAGGTCTTCGGTCGCGTAGTCAGGGTTTACCCCGGCCAAGCGGGTTGCTTCGGCGGCCGGCAGGTTCTGGATGCCCTGCAGCGTCAGGAGGTGAAATTTGACCCAAACGCGCACGTTGTCGGAATTGATCAGGCTGAACGCGTGGCTCGAAAAGCCGTGCATGTGGCGGAAACCGTCGGGCGTGCCGCGATCGCTGAACAGGATGGTCACCTGGTGCAATGACTCGGGCGAGAGCGACCAGAAGTCCCACATCATCCAGGCCGGTTTTAGGTTCGACTGCGGTTCGCGCTTCTGCGTGTGAATGAAATCGCCGAACTTAAGCGGATCGCGGATGAAAAAGACCGGGGTATTGTTGCCGACCAAGTCCCAGTTGCCGTCCTCGGTGTAGAACTTCATCGCAAAGCCGCGTGGGTCGCGGGCGGTGTCGGCCGAGCCTTTTTCGCCGCCGACCGTGGAGAAGCGGATGAGCAGCGGCGTCTGTTTGCCAATGGCCGAAAACACTTTCGCCTGGCTATATTGGGTAATGTCTTGGGTGACCGTGAAAGTGCCGTGGGCGCCGGCACCCTTGGCGTGGACCACCCGCTCGGGGATGCGCTCGCGGTTGAAGTGCGCCATCTTCTCGATCAGGTGGAAGTCCTGCATCAGCACCGGGCCGCGCGGACCCGCGGTCAACGAATTCTGATTGTCTCCCACTGGAATACCGGCGGTCGTTGTCAAGCGCTTGTGTTCGGATGCCATCGTGTGTGCCTCTTGGGGTAGCTGTGGCGGTTGGTGAAGGCTGCGTCAGAGCGCGGGGTCCGGGCCAAGCACGGCTCGCACCAACGAGACCGGCTAGCGTGATGCACTGGCTGGCCAATGCACTGACACTACAAGTATAGCATGCCAGTATGTGCGCGTAAACCACCGGAAGTGAGGC
>CAYUYN010000439.1:0-3603 GCA_964449185.1 uncultured Anaerolineales bacterium
GCCGTCCGTCACATCCAGCCCTGGCCCACACCGAGTCACCCCATGCGCCTCAAAGTCCATCTTGACACCGACCTCGGCGGCGATATCGACGACCTCTGCGTCCTGGCGTTTTATGGGCGGCCGGCCTAAGCGGGCGGCGGGCCGCCAGACTGAATGACTGAACCTCAACCGGTAAACGCTTTTCATCTCCAGCACCGCCTCGCGTCCAGCCTGGCACGGCACGCGCAGCGGGTGGCGCTTTCGACCCCCACGGGACCGGTGACGTACGCCGAGCTTGAGAGTTGGACCAAGCGCCTGGCGGGTGGCTTGGCGGCGGCGGGCATTGCCAAAGGCGCCCTGGTGGCCGTGGCCGTGGAGCAGCGCAGCGCGTTGGTGGCGGCATTGCTGGCCAGCCTGCGCGCCGGCGGCATCTTTATGCCCCTGGACCTGGCGTACCCGGTCCGCCGGCTGGCCGCGATGCTGGCTATGGCGCGCCCGGCCTGCGTGGTGGCCGAAGCGCGCACGCTGGCGCGCGCCGCCGACCTCTTCGGCCGCGACGTGCCGTTGGTGTGCGTCGACGAGCCGGGTGACGCGGGGCTGGGGCTGAACGTGCTGCGGGCCGCTGATTATCCTGACGCCCCGGTCGTTCCCCTCGCGCCGGACGATCCCTGCTATCTCTATTTCACCTCCGGCTCCACGGGCACGCCCAAGGGCATCCTGGGCCGGCATGAAAGCCTGGGGCACTTTGTCGATTGGGAGATCGAGACATTCGCTCTCGCGGCTGACAGCCGTGTCAGCCAGTTGACCTCGGCCGGCTTTGATCCGTTCCTGCGTGATGCGCTGGCGCCGCTGTGCGCGGGCGGCGCCGTGTGTCTGCCGGCCAATGGCCCGGCCGGCCTGGCGCTGCCGCAGCTGGTGTCGTGGCTCAACGCGGCGGGCGTCACGCACGTCCACTGCGTGCCCACCCTGTTCCGCGCGCTGCTGCGCGCCAATTTGCGGCCGGATGATTTTCCGGCCCTGCGCCACGTGCTGCTGGCGGGCGAGATGCTCTTCGGCGCCGATGTGGCGCGGTGGCAGGCTGTCTTTGGCGAACGGGTGCAGCTCACCAACCTGTACGGGCCGACCGAGACCACCCTGGTCAAGCTGGCCCACCGCGTGAGGCCGGACGACGCGCACGGCACTTTTGTGCCGGTGGGGCGGCCCATGCCGGGGGCCACGGCCCTGCTGGTGGACGAGGCCGGACAGACCTGCCCAACCGGGGTGATTGGCGAAATCCACATTCAAACGCGCTACCGGTCCCTGGGCTACTACGGGCAGCCCGAGCAGACCCGCGCGGCCTTCTCTGGCGCCGAGCAGGCCTATCGCACCGGTGACCTGGGGCGGCGGCTGGCCGATGGCAGCCTGGAGCTGGTCGGCCGGCGCGACGACCAGGTCAAGGTCCACGGGGTGCGCGTGGAGCTGGCCGAGATCGAGGGCGCGCTGCGCCGGCACCCGGCGGTGGCGGACGCCGCGGTGCGGCACTGGCAGGACGCCGGGGCCGATGCCTACCTGTGCGCCTACCTCGTGCTGCGCGAGCCGCTGCCCGACCAGGCCCTGCGGGCGCACCTCCTGGAGCAACTGCCCTGGACCCTGGTGCCGGCCCTCTTCATGCGGCTGGCGGCGCTGCCCTTGACGCCCAACGGCAAGCTGGACCGGCCGGCCCTGCCCGATGCGCGCGCGCAGCGCGAACGCCCGGCCGCCTATGCCGCGCCCAGCAATGCCGTCGAGCACAAGCTGGTGGAGATCTGGCAGGCGGTGCTGCCGCTGCCCAGCGCGCCGGGCGTCAACGACGACTTCCTGGCGCTGGGCGGCGATTCGCTCCAGGCCGTGCAGATCATGGTGCGCCTCAACAGCGAATACGACATCGAGGTGCCCATCATGGCGCTCTTTGCGGCGCCGACCATTGCCGGCCTGGCGCAGGTGGCGCAGGCGGTGCTGGACGAGGCGAGCGAGACCCCGGCGTTGGCCGGCCTGGACCACGCTTACGAGAGCGGCGAGATTTAGGGCTGGGCCTGAAAACACAGGCGGGTCGCATGTCTGCTCGATCGTCGCGTCCGGCCAGTCGGCTGCCCCTCGTCCTCAGCGGCTGTGCGCATCTCCATTTCCGTCTGACATGGGCCTGGCGGTTCTCGTGTTGGCCCGTACCTCCCGCTGAAGGGGTCGGTCGTCCGTCGTCGGGCGTTATGGGCGGCACGCGCCAACACGCCCCCAGGCCGAAATGCGCCCTCCGCGCCCCGCCGCACCCCTTCTCGCCATTGGCACTATAATCCCCATTGTGTGTAGTCCGTTCCTGGGCTGGCCAGCGGGTGTTCCGCTGCCGGGGTTGGGTGTGATGAGGAGCGAACAATGACCAAAACAACGGCAGCGGCCAGCGGGTCAACCACCCGCCTGGTGCTGGGCGGCGTGATTGCCGTGACGGCTTGCCTGTGCCTCGGCCTGGCGGGGGGCGCCGTCTGGGGCTACTTCAACGGGCGCACCCCGGCCAGCGAGCCGGCGGTTGAATACATCCTCGATGCCTCGCCGCGCATGTCGGTGGCGAGCACGACCGGCGAGGAGACCCGGCTGGTCACGGCGCGCGCCGTGCTGGCCGAGATCGTGCGGCCGGCCGATGGCGCCATCCGCGCCGGTCTGCGCGTGTTTGGCAACGGCGCCTTGCCGGAACCGTGCCGCGACACCGAGCTGCTGGTGCCCCTGGCCCCCGCCAGCCAGGGCCGCATCTCCGATGTGCTGGGCGCGGTGCAGGCCGGCCTGGCCGCCGACGCCGCCGTGGGCGAGTCCATGATCGCGGCCATTCGCGACCTCAGCGCGGTGCAGGGTCCGCACACCCTGGTGGTGGTCACCGGCGGCCAGGACTCGTGCAACCCCGAGGCCGGCCTGCTGATCGCCCAGGAAGCGGACAAGGCCGGCATCGAGCTGGAGACGTTCGTCATCGGCTACCAGGTGCCCGAGGCCGAAGCCGAGGCCATTCGCGGCATGGTCGAAGACACCCCCGGCGGCGCCTACCTCGACGCGCATGACAAGGCCGGCCTGCACGCCATCCTGAGCGTCATCCAGAAGCGGGTGGACGACCGCGCCACCACCACGCTCGCAGACGTCATCGCCACCGCCCGCGCCGTGCCGCCGGCCATCACGCCCGGCCGCAACCTGTCCGTGGAAGAAGCCGCGCAGATTGTGCTTGACTTGGTCGTGGTGCCCGCTATCCTCGACCACGAAATCATCGTCTTCCCCTATCCAGAACCATTGGGGCCGGACGACCTGCTGCTGCCCTTTGCGGCGCCCGTGCTCGTGCCGCCCGAGACCATCGAAGTGCCAGCGCCGAGCTGGTTCTTCTGGATCGACGACTTCCCAGCCGGGAAGTTTTCCCACCCGAACCGTTTCGTTCTGGTGGACATAGCCACCGGCGAATTCTCGGTCTCTCACCAAGAGTGGTGGCCGGTTCTCAACGGTGAGGGCCTGTGGGTGGAGGCGGCCGACTACTGGAACCCGGACAATTGGGGTTTTCAAAACTTCGAGGGCCAGCCCCTCGGCTTTGCCGCCCTGGCGCAGCCCGCCCTGGCCCGGCCCGCGCTGGCCGTGACCGCGCTC
>CAYUYN010000440.1:0-2170 GCA_964449185.1 uncultured Anaerolineales bacterium
CGCGCCGGCGCGCACTGGCGCGTCAGCGCATGAGTTGATTAAAAGAGAACCCGCCCAAACGCGGGCCGAACAGGGCTTCGACATACAGCATCTGGTTTTGGCTGGTGTGGTGCGAGAAGTGCGCGTAGTCGTGCTTGAACAGGCCCGTGACGCTGCTGGGCAGGCGCCAGGCATAGCGGCGCTGCTGCCGGGCGGCGCGCTGCAGGATGTTGCGGCGCACAACCGGGCGCGGGGTCTTGCCGCCGGCGCGGTCCTGCAGGCTCTGGCGGATGAGCAGCTCCATGGGGTCGGCGCTGTCGCGCCCTGCGCGTCGCTCACGTGAATTCATATTGCACCTCTGGCGTCTGTGTAGTGCTGTCTAACTGCTTCCGCAGATTCCCGCGCCCATAGTGCAGCCGGGACTTCACCGTGCCCACCGGCACACCCAATATATCGGCGCTCTCCTGCAGGCTGAGATCGTTCAGGTAGTACAGCACGATGACGACGCGCTGGCTGAAGGGCAGGGTGTCGATGGCCTTCTGCATCAGCCGGATGTCGTCGTGGCGCTCGCTGACGGGCTCGGGGCTGTATTTGGCCGGGCCGATGAGCTGATCCACAAAGTCTTTGAGCGGCACGCGCCACTTGTTGCGGCGGGTGACGTGGGTGTAGCTGAGGTTGACGGTGATGCGGTACAGCCACGGCGACAGCGGCCGGGACGTGTCGACCCGCTGGACGTAGGTGTGCAGGCGCAAAAAGACTTCCTGGAGGATGTCTTCGGCCGCGTCCTGGTCGTGCGTGATGGCCAGGGCGGTGCGGTAGACCGGCAGGCGGTGCCGGTCGTACAGATGGCCCAGCGCGTCCAGGTCGCCGGATTGCAGCCGCTGGATCAGGCACCCGTCGTCACTCATCTGCCTATAGCTATCATTACCTGGCACGGAAGCGGGAGGTTCACCTTGTTTACCGGTGAGGCTCATCCGTTCTTCTCCTCCAAGTACAAACCATCAAGTTCTGTCGCAACGGCCCGTGGCCAGGAGGCACCCCCCGCTGCCCTCGCAGCGCAGCGGGCCGGGGGGCTAGGTTTGCGGCCCGGCGGGCGTTTCGGCGTGCGCCCGACCAGTGTGGTAATTATGCAGAGGAATCGCCAGGAGTCAACGCGGGGACAAGACCCGAAGGGTTTTTGAAACCCTTCGGGTCTGGGCCTTTCGGTGTAAGCTACAGCCCAAGCATACTGCCAATCGTCCCAGAAGCATACGGGAGGCCCGCGATGCAGCTCTACCCGCTCGTGCTCTTTGTCCACGTCACCGCCGACATCGCCATCTTCATCGGCCTGGGCGTGCAGCTCTTCTGCCTGGCCGTGTTGCGCCGCGCGCAGACCGTCGAGCAGGCGCGCGCCCTGGTCCAGCTCATCCGCCTGTCCGATCCGCTCGGCATCGGCGGCGGGCTGCTGGTCATCGCCAGCGGCCTTTACATGGCGCTGACGGTGTGGGACCTGCGCCAGGGCTGGATCGCCACCGCGCTCGGCAGCCTGATCCTGCTGCTGCCGCCGCTCATCGGAGGCGTCATCGAGCCGCGCACACGCGCCATCGTCAAGCAAACCGAGAGCGCACCGGCTGGCCCCCTGCCCTCCGATCTGCGCAGGCGCCTGCACGACCCGCTGCTGGCCACGGCGCTGCAAACGTCGGCGGCCGTGGTGTTGGGTATTGTGTTCCTGATGACCAACAAACCGCCGCTGGCGGGGTCGCTGGTGGCGATGGTGGTGTTTGTGGGGCTGGGTGTGGCGTCGGGGGTGGGGGTGTGGTGGCAAGACCCAAAGGGTTTTTGAAACCCTTCGGGTCTGGGCGCCGCTAGGCCGCGTCGAGCGCGCGGTGCGCCGCCAAAGGCGTCACGCCGGCCCGAAGTCCGCCGGCCCGAACACCCGCACGATCTCGGACTCGCCCTCCCCGACGATCTGCCGGAAGCGCTTGGACCATTCGATGGCGTCTTCCAACGCCGGCACCTCGATCACCGCGAAGCCGCCCATCAGCTCCTTGGCCTCGATGAACGGCCCATCGGTCACGGCGAACTTCCCGCCGGAGAGCCGCAGGCGCGTGGACGTATGGACGCAGGCAGCCCGGTGCGGTGGAAGCCGGCATGCTTCCAGCCTACGGCAGGAGCGTCCAGAAAACGTTACGGAGAAGAGTTTTTATTCATC
>CAYUYN010000440.1:2270-3599 GCA_964449185.1 uncultured Anaerolineales bacterium
TCACACCGCATACACCTTCAACACTTCATCCCCGTAGTGGTTGATCACCTTGACTGCTATCTTGCCGCTCGTGGGCGCGTCGAAGGGCTGGCTCTCCGTGGCGTACAGCGCCGACCAGGCGGCTTCGTCGATGTCGGCGCGCAGGGCGCGCTGGAGCTTTTCGTAGGGCTCGTCGGCGCCGGTGAAGTAGGCGTGGCGCACAAAGAAGCTCTCGCCGTTGTACTCGGTGTCGATGAACCAGCAGGCAATGTCGTCGGTGCTGTTGGAGCGCACGTTGCCGGTGGTGGGGTCGTAGACGTCGAGGCCCTTGATCTTGACCGTGAGCCGGCCGTCCTGGCCGCCCTTGATCTCGATGTCGGGCTCGCCAAAGACCATGAACAGGTTGCCGGCGCCGGTGCGCTTGAGCAGCTCGCCGCCCATGGCCAGATCGGGGTTCATGCGCGTGGGCAGCACGGTGAGCTTGCCGTAGCGGCGCACTTCCTCGGCCACGTGCGGGTCAAAGGCAAAGCCGCAGACGATGAGCAGGTCAAAGCCCACCCCTTGCACCGCCTCCTTGGCCGCTTCCTTCACCTGCTGCGGGCCGACCGTGCCATACTCCGGCCCGATGCTCACGGCCACGCGTTTGCTCTGCCCCGCGTTCGCGTCCGTATACTCGCCAACGGCCTGGAGCCACTGCCCGGCGTAAGGCTCCAGCCGGTCGAACTTGAGGCGCTGCTTTTTGTCGTTGTTCTGCACCCCGGCGGCCTTCAAGTTTTCCAGGATCATGTGCTCAAACTGGCCGGGACCAGCCTGCTGCTGGCCGGCCGCCTCGGTGGCGGGCAGGGCCGTATCAGGCACCATAACCCGGTGCGGCGACAGGCTCTCCACGGTGAAGGGACCAGTGACGCGGATGCGCTTGGCGTCTTCGTAGGGCTGGTCGTAGAGCAGCTCGGTGTCGGCGCGGCGGGCAATGGAGGCCTCGATGGCGGCCTGCCGCTCGCGCCGCAGCCGCCACCACTCGGCGTGCAGCGCGCCGGCCTTCTCGGGCCACTTCTCGTCGGCGTCGCGCGGGATTTCCCACTCGGCCCAGGTCTGCTTGAGGGCTTTGTTCAGCGTCGCAAGCACCGCCTCCAGCTCGGCCTGGAACTGACCGTGCAGCGTGTCAATCTCCTCGTTGTTGGCAATCGCCTTCAAAGTCACATGCGGCACCCGCTTATACACAAAACCGCGCCGTATATCCGGCGCCCTCCTCCGCTCCCCGCTGTCCACTAACCCCTGACCACTAACCACTGCTCCCCCACTGTCCACTGTCCACTGACCACTAACCACTGCTCCCCCCGCCACCTCCCG
>CAYUYN010000441.1:0-3570 GCA_964449185.1 uncultured Anaerolineales bacterium
GCTGCTGCTGGCCGCCCGAAAGCTCGTTGGGCCGGTGGTCCATGCGGTCGCTCAGGCCCACCTGCGCCAGCGCTTCTTCGGCGCGCTTGCGGCGCTCGCGGCCGCTGATGCCCGCATAGGTCAGCGGCAGCATGACGTTTTCCAGCGCGCTGGTGCGCGCCAGCAGGTTGAACTGCTGGAAAACAAAGCCGATCTTCTGGTTGCGCACGTGCGCGAGCTGGTCGTCCTTCATGTTCTCGACGTTGAGGCCGTCCAGCGCGTAGCTGCCGCTGGTGGGCGCATCCAGGCAGCCCAGGATGGCCAGCAGGGTGCTCTTGCCCGAGCCCGACGGGCCCATGATGGCCGTCATCTCGCCCTTCTCGATAAACAGCGACACGCCGTCCAAAGCGCGGACCTCGGTGTCGCCCATTTGGTAGACTTTGCTAACGTTCTCAATGCGAATCATGCTGCGTGCTCCCTAAAACGAATTGCGTGGTTCGTGGTCCGATATCGGTGCGGCATTATCGCCACACGTCCATACGTCCACACTTACACACGCTTTCACTCCCGCTCCCCCACACTCCCATACCCCCCCACCGCTCTTACCCGCCCCCAAACGGCCCGCCGGGACTGGGCGCCTCGGGCAGCGCGAGCTGCACCGTGTCGCCCGCCTCCAGGCCGCCGCTGACCGTCACCCACTCGCCGTCGATGACGCCGCTGGTGACGTTGACGCGCTCAACGGTGCCGTCGGCCTTCACGCGGTTGACGAACTCGCCTTCATTATCATACTGCACCGCGTCGAGCGGCACGGCCAGGGCATTGTCCTGCACGTCGGTGACGATGACGGCGCTGGCGGTCATGTTGAGATACAGACGTGGATCGGTTTCGGCCAGGTCCACGCGCACGTTGTAGCGCACCAGGCCCTGTACGGTCGTGCCAAAGGTCTCAATAGCGCCGACCGTGCCGGCCAGTTGCAGGGTGGGCAGCGCGTCCAGGGTAATGCTCACCGGGTCACCCAGGCTGATCTGGCTGACCTCGGTCTCGTCGACGGCCACGTCCACGTGCAGCCGGGTGCGGTTTGCCAGCACCACCGGGGTCGTGGCCTGGGAAACGGGATCGCCGGGCTGATAGCCGACGGCCAGCACCTCGGCCGAGAAGGGCGCGCGCAGGATGACGGAGTCGAGCGTGGCCTGCGCCGTCTGGATGCGGATGTTGGCGGCGGCAATATCGTCGGGGTCGGGGCCGTTCTTGAGGGTGTCGAGCTGTTCCTGCGCATCGGCCAGGGTGGCTTCGGCCTGGGCCACCGCCACTTGCTTCTGCGCCAGGTCCTGCGCGTCGGGACCGGCCTGGGCGTTGGCCAGGTTGGCGCGGGCGTCGTCCAGCGCGTCCTGCGCGGTGGCGACAGCGTCGGTGTTGTTGGCCAGCGACTGCTGGTAATTCAGCTCGGCCACGCGGAAGCTGTTGCGGGCCGCGTCGTACTCGTCTTGCGCCGTCTTCAGCTCCATATAGCGGCCGGTGGCGTTGATGAACAGCGTGGTGCAGCCGGGGCAGCGTTCCTGGGCCGACTTGGCGTCGTTGAGTTGGTTGGTCTTGTCTTCCAGGTTGTCGCGGGCGGCCTTCAGCGCATTGGTCACGTCGCCGATGTCGGTCTTCTCGACGTTTTGCTGGGCCTGCAGCAGGGCCAGTTCCTTGTCGGCCACCTGGTCTTGATAGTAGGCCACGTCGGGGTTGGCCAGGCCGCGCAGTTCCTTCCGCAGCGTCTCAAGCTGCGCTTCGGCATCGGCCACGGCCTTCTCGGCGTTGGCGCTGCTGAGCGCGGTTGGGTGCATCAGGTCATCCAGCGCGTTTTGCGCGCTGATCAGGTCGGACTGCGCCTGGATGATGTTGTTGGCCGCGCTGGCCGGGTTGATGGTCATCAGCACCTCGCCCGCCTCGACCCTGTCGCCGACCGCCACGTCAACGGTGGCGATGGTGCCGGTGGTGCCCCAACTCAGTGAAGCCTGCTGCTGCGGCTCGATGGCGCCGGCGGCCTCCACCGTGGTCATGGCCCGCATGGTGCGGACCTCGGCTGTCTCGGCTGCGGCGGCGGCCTGGTTGCGGGCAGCCCGCAACTCTGCCAGGCGGGGCCGGACCACCACAAAGCCCACGATCCCGGCGATCACGACCACGCCGGCAACAATCCAAAAAATACGCGCTTTCATTCTCGTCTCTCCTCAAAAGTTAGATTGTGAGGAGTCTACTGGGTAAATATGGAGAAAGTGTCGAGAAGCGAAGGAGGCCTCAGTGGCGCTTGGGGAGGTGGGGCTGGGCCTGGCGCAGCCTCGCCTCTTGTCGCTGGCTGCGCCGGCAAGCCGGTATAATTCGGGGCGTACCAGCGAACTCGATCTGCAAATCAACAGGAGCCGCTTCTATGCCAGCCCTTGCCCATGTGCGCGTGGTGGATCTGACCGAGGCCCTGGCTGGCCCATACTGCACGATGCTGCTGGGCGACCTGGGGGCCGAGGTCGTGAAGATCGAGCGCCCGGGGGCGGGGGACCAGAGCCGGCTGTGGGGCGCGCGGCTGCCGGGTGGGGAGAGCGCCTACTTCTGCGCGGCCAACCGCAACAAGCGCAGCCTGACGCTCAACATCCAGTCCGAGGCCGGCCGGGCGGCGCTCTACCGCCTGCTGGCAACAGCCGATGTGTTTATCTGCAACATCCCGCGCGACGAAAGCCTACGGCGGGCTGGGCTGGATGTTGAGACCCTGCGGGCGCGTTTTCCGCGGCTGATCTATGCCTCCATCACGGGCTATGGGCGCAGCGGGCCGAACGCCGGGCGCTCGGGCTATGACTTGGTGGCGCAGGGCGAGGCCGGGCTGATGTCGGTGACGGGCACCGCCGACAGCGCGCCCATCCGCTATCCGATCCCCCTGGCCGACATGACGACCGGTTTGTACGCCGGCCTGGGTATCCTGGCGGCGCTGCGCGTGCGCGACCAGACCGGGCAGGGGCAGTTCATCGACCTGAGCCTGCTGGAGGCCCAGTCGGCGTACCTGACGGTGGTGGCCGGCGACTACTTTGCCACCGGCCAGGCGCCGGGGCCCATCGGCAATACGCATCCCGGCATTGTGCCATACCAGGTGTTCAAGACCGCCGATAAGGACGTGGTCATTGCGGTGGGGTCGGACAAGCAGTGGCGCCAGTTCTGCCAGGTGCTGGGCCTGGGGCCGGAGGTGCGCGACGACCCGCGCTACGGCACCAACCCGGCCCGGCTCAAGCACCGGGACGTGCTGGTGGCTTTGCTCCAGGCGCGGCTGCGGCAGTTTGCGTCGGCCGACCTTCTGCCGCGGCTGCAGGCGGCCGAGATTCCCTGCGGGCCGATCAACGGCGTGGCCGACAGCCTGGCCGACCCGCACTATGTGGCCCGCGGCAACCTGGTGGCGCTGGAGCACCCCACGGCCGGCACGGTGTGGTCGTTGGGCAACCCGGTGCGGCTCTCGGATACCCCGCCCACTTACCGCTTGCCGCCGCCGCGTTTGGGGGAGCATACGGACGAACTGCTGTCGGGGCTGGGCTACGTGGCGGAGGAGATTGCGGCCATGCGGGCGGCCGG
>CAYUYN010000442.1:0-3561 GCA_964449185.1 uncultured Anaerolineales bacterium
CTGTGCGCCCGCGCCGCCGGCCAGCGCCGCGCACAACAGCGCGAGCAGCCAAAGGCGCAAGCAGCGACGCAGCCCGGTGTGCATGATGGATAGATTATACTTGAAACCACATGCCCACCCCCTTCACCCACCTCGTCGTGGCCGCCGAACTGCTCGACAGCCGCGCGCTGCCGCCGCTGCTGCGCGACGAGCGGCCGGCCTTCCTGCTGGGCAACATTGCGCCGGATGTGCAGGTGATCTCCCAGCAAACGCGCGAGGCCACGCACTTCTTCCCCGTGCCGCTGGACGGCGCGCCCCCGGCCGAGCGGCAGTTGTTCGAGCAATACCCCGCGCTCGCGCCGCTGGGGGCCTTGCGCCCGGCACGGGCGGCCTTCATGGCCGGCTACCTGGCGCACCTGGTGTTCGATCAGCTCTGGGTGGCGCGCATCTTCGAGCCGGTCTTTGGCCCGGCGCAGACCTGGGAGAGCTTTCGCGAGCGGCTGTACCTGCACAACGTGCTGCGCGCCCACTGGGACGCGCTGGACCGGGCGCGGCTGGCGCCCACCGCCGCCGCGGACTTGGCCACGGCCGAGCCGCGCGGCTGGCTGCCGTTTGTGGAGGACAGCTACCTGGCCGCCTGGCGCGACTTGGTGGCCGGGCAGTTGGCCGAGGCGGGCGGCTCGCGCACGGTGGAGGTCCTGGCCGCGCGCATGCAAGCCGACCCGGCGGCCTTCGCGGCGCTGCTGGCCTCGCCGGACGAGTTGGAGCGGCGGCTCTTCCGCCGGCTGCCGTCGGCTGCCCTGGACGACTACCGCGCCGAAGCCCTGGCGCGCAGCGGCGAGGTGATCAAGACCTACTGGTCTTAGGCGTCACGCCCGCCACATCTGCTTAACGCGGATATAATGTCCGCGGCCAACCGGCCCTCAAACCATGCGCATCTTAATCACCGGACACAAAGGACAACTGGGCCGGGCGCTGCTGCAGCGCCTGCCCGGCGCCGTGGGCGCCGACCTGCCCGAGGTGGACATCACCGCAGCGGCCTCGATTGACGCGGCCGTGGACGCGGCGCGGCCGGAACTGATCATCCACTGCGCGGCCATGACCGACGTGGACGGCGCCGCGCGCCAGCCGGACCTGGCGTACCGCATCAACGGGCTGGGCACGCAGAACGTGGCCCTGGCCGCGGCCAAGGCGGGCGCGGCCCTGCTGCACCTGAGCACCAACGAGGTCTTCGACGGCGCCAAGGGCAGCCCGTACTTCGAGTTCGACGCGACCGGGCCGGTCAACCCGTATGGGCGCTCCAAGCTGGCGGCCGAGTGGTTCGTCACGCACTTGCTACGGCGCTTCTACATCGTGCGCACGGCCTGGCTGTCGGCGGCGGGCGGGCGCAACTTCGTCCACCGCATCCTGGAGTTGGCCGACGAGCGCGGCGCGCTGCGCGTGGTGACGGATGAGGTGGCCAACCCCACCTTTGTGGACGACCTGGCCGACGCGCTGGTGCGGTTGATCGCCACCGAGCGCTATGGGCTGTATCACCTGACCAACGCCGGCTACTGCTCGCGCCACGCGTATGCCAGCCGCATCCTGGCGCTCACCGGCCGCGCCCACATCCCGGTGGAGCCTATCACCCTGGCGGACTACCCGCGCGCCTCCAGGCCGCCGCCCTTCGGCGCCCTGGCCAACACCGCCGCCGCGGCGCTGGGGATAACGCTGCGGCCATGGGAGGAGGCGCTAGAGGAGTTTGTGCGGGGAGGGTGAGAGCCTGGTCAACGGATTGAACGGATTGAACGGATTGAACGGATGAGATAGGAAGGTAAACCCCCGCTTGCCCCCACTAGCGTCCATCATCATCCCCAACTGGAACGGCGCGGCGCATTTGCCGGTGTGTTTGCAGTCGCTGCGGGCGCAGACCGTGCGCGATTTTGAAGTGATCCTGGTGGACAACGCTTCGACGGACGAGTCGATGGCGCTCCTGGCGCGCGACTTTCCGGAGGTGCGCGTGCTGCGGCTGGAGCGCAACCACGGCTTCGCGGGCGCGTGCAACGTGGGGCTGCGGGCGGGGCAGGGCGGGGCGCTGATCCTGCTCAACAACGACACCGAGTGCGCGCCCGACTGGCTGGCGGAAGTGCTGGCGGTGTTCGAGCGGCATCCGCGCGCGGGCAGCGTGGCGTCGAAGATGCTGCTGTTCGACCGGCGTGATACCCTGCACGCGGCGGGTGACTTCTTCGGCGCCGACGGCCTCCCGGGCAACCGCGGGGTGTGGCAGCCCGACACCGGGCAGTTTGCCGAAGGCCCGTGCTTTTCGGCCAACGGCGGCAGCGCCGCTTACCGCCGCGCCATGCTGGACGAGGTGGGCCTGCTGGACGAGGACTTCTACTTTTCGTGTGAGGACGTAGACCTGGGCTGGCGGGCGCAACTGCGCGGCTGGCCGGCGGTCTACGCGCCGCGGGCGGTGGTGTATCACAAGCTGTCGGCCACCGGCGGCGGGGTGACGGCCAGCTTTTACAACGGGCGCAACTTCCTGTTTCTGCTGGCCAAGGACGTCCCCGGCGAGCTGTGGCGCCGCAACTGGCCGCGGCTGCTGGCTGCGCAGTGGGCCATCACCTGGGAGGCGTTGCGAGCCTGGCGCGGCCAGGAGGCGCGCGCGCGGTTGCGCGGGCAGGTGGCCGGGGTGCTCGGCTTACCCAAGATGCTGGCGAAGCGAAAAGCGGTGCAGGCGGGGAGGGTGGTGGGGTGGGAGGATATCGAGGCGATTTTGACGTCGGCGGGGAAGGAGTAACCGCAAAGAGCGCGACCCCCTACAAAACAGGGGGCAGGCGGGCGCGAAGAAAGAAGACATGCGGTGCTGCGGCGCGAAGGAAATGGAAAACCCATTTCGCCAACGTGGGAGCGGCTTGCAGCCGCGATGTTGGGCAGCAAGAATGCATCAAGTCCGAAAGGGCTCCTGGCACATGTGGGCAGCGCGGGTGCAACTCGCTCCCACGCAGGCCGTTGCGGCGGCTTCAGTCGAACCCGCCTGTAGCACAAGAGAGTTCGCCCGGGGACTATTTGTACACGGATTGCGCCGCTTCGCGTATGACGGATTACGCGGATAAAAGCAAGATTCCGTTGGTAAGGTGCGGTGCGAACTGCAGTAGCAGTTTGTAGCAGATAGTAGCACTTAGTAGCAGATAGTAGCACTTGGTAGCAGATGGGATTTTGGCGAAAACGGCTTGATTTGCCGGTGGAAACGGTCGTTTGGCAGCAGAAAGTAGCACTTGTTGGAAGAAAACTCCTTTTGACGATTTCGGACCCTGGAAATCTCTGAAAGCGCGTTGTTGCGTCTGCGCGTGGGCGCGCGTTGCGACGGATGCGCTATGAGATGAGCATAGGGAGTGTTTGGTGCGTTGTCAAGGGGTGAGCCTGGCCCGAGCGCGGTAGGCCGTCATTTCGGAGTCGGATGTTCGACGAGATGAGCTTGCCCGTAGACACGTCCGGCGTGGCCTTGGCCGGCTTGCCTGCACCGCTGCCAGGCGAGACACAGGTGTGGCCGTTGGCGTGGTGTCGCCGGTGCTCGTTGGGGATGATGGGGGGTGCGGCTGC
>CAYUYN010000443.1:0-3555 GCA_964449185.1 uncultured Anaerolineales bacterium
AGCAGTACGCCGGCCAGGATCACCGAGCCGGCCGTAGGCGCCTCGACGTGGGCGTCGGGCAGCCAGGAGTGCAGCGGCCAAACCGGCACCTTGATGGCAAAGGCCGCGGCGAAGCCCCAGAACAGCAGGGCCTGCGCGGCGGGGTCGATGCGGGCGGCCATGAGCGCCGGCACCGAGAACGTGCCCTGGTCAATGCCCAGCCACAGGATGGCCAGCAGCATCAGGATCGAGCCGGCCATGGTGTACAGGAAGAACTTGATCGCCGCGTAAATTTTGCGCGCGCCGCCCCAGATGCCGATGAGGAAGTACATGGGCACCAGGGTGAACTCCCAGAAGATGTAGAACAGGAACAGGTCCAGCGCCAAGAATACGCCCACCATGCCCACTTCCAGCAGCAGGAAGAAGATCAGGAACTCCTTCACGCGCTCGTGGATCGAGTCCCAGGTGGAGGCCAGCGCCAGGGGCGTGAGGAAGGTGGTGAGCAGCACCAGCAGCAGGCTCATGCCGTCGACGCCCAGGTGGTAGTCGATGTTCCACGTCTCCCCGATCTGGATCCAGGGCGCGCGGGTGATGAGCTGCAGGTCGGGATTGCTCGCGTCGAACTGGGCGAGCATGATCAGCGACAGCGCAAAGGTCACCAGCGAGGTGGCCAGGGCCACCCAGCGCAGGGTGTTGGTGCGGTTGCTCGGGATAAAGAGCAGCGCCAGCACGCCCACAAGCGGGAAGAAGGTGACGACGGTCAGGGTTGAGAAGAGATATTGCATGGTCGATCCCTAGTACGGGTGAACGGCAGACGTATTGCGTATTCCGTATTGCGTCGTCCGATACGGAATACGCAATACGCTCTTAGTTTCAGCGCGAATTCAAGAGCAAATAACCCAACAGCGCCACGACGCCGACAAAGACGGCCAGGGCGTAGCTGCGCACATAGCCCGATTGCAGGCCGCGCACGCGCCGGGCCAGGCCGCGCACCAAGTCGGCCAGGGTGTTGGCCAGGAAGTCGATGCCGCCCAGGTCGACCACCTCGGCCATGAAGCGCGCCAGGGTGTTGAACGAGCCGGCGATCACCACTTCGTGGAACCAGTCGTGCCAGAAGCGCCAGTCGATGACATTGGCGGTAAAGCCCGCCAGCCAGTGGTAAGGGCGCAGGATAAGCAAGTCGTAGGCCTCGTCGACCCACCACTTCCGCTGCATGCCGGTGAAGACCGGGCCGAGCAGGCCCTGGAGCGGGTCGCGCTCGGTGGCCTTGGCGGGCCGGGCGCGGTACAGGCCATAGGCCAGGCCCAGGCCCAGCAGGGCCAGGCCGGTGGAGACGCCGGCCACCAGGAAGTTCAGGGAGCCTTCCGCCTCGGCGCCGGCCGCCGCTTCTTCGCCTTCGGCCGCCTCGCCGGTGACGGCTGCGCCTTCCACACGCTCACCGCCGGGCACCGCGGACAGCGTATGCTCCAGCCAGTTGCCCAGGGCATGCGCCGCCGGCGGGTGGAAGCTGCCAATGGTCGGCAGGTTGAGCGCGCCGCCGAAGACCGCCAGCACCGCCAGGATGATGAGCGGGATGGTCATCAGGGGCGGGCTTTCGCCGGCGTGGCGGGCCGCGTCGGTGCGGGGCTTGCCAAAGAACACCATCAGCATCTGGCGGCCGCAGTAGAAGGCGGTCAAGAAGGCCGCCGCGGTCAGCATCCAGTAGACGATCTGGTTGTGGTTGAAGGCGTCCAGCAGGATCTCGTCCTTGGACCAGAAGCCCGAGAGCGGCGGGATACCGGCCAGGGCCAGGATGCCGGCCAAGTACACCCACTTGGTGATGGGTAGCCGCTGCCACAGGCCGCCCATATTGCGCATGTCCTGCGGGTCAAAGTCGTGCCCGCCCTTGGCTTCCTGGCCGCCGCCTGCGCTCGCGGCCTCGCGGAGAGTGTGCGCGTGCGCCGCGGCCTGCAGGTGATGCTGGCCGTGCTCCATGGCATGGATGACCGAGCCGGCCGACAGGAACAGCAGCGCCTTGAAGAAGGCGTGCGTCACCAGGTGGAACATGCCGGCCACGTAGCCCGTCAGGCCAACGGCGGCGATCATAAAGCCGAGCTGCGAGATGGTGGAGTAGGCCAGCACCTTCTTGATGTCGAACTGGGCCACCGCCATGCTGGCGGCAAACAGCGCCGTGGCCGCGCCGATAAAGGCCACCGCCGCCTGGGAGGTGGGCGCCAGCGCAAACAGCGCGTTGGAGCGCGTAATCATGTAAACGCCGGCCGTGACCATGGTGGCGGCGTGGATGAGCGCCGAGACCGGGGTGGGACCGGCCATGGCGTCGGGCAGCCAGATGTGCAGCGGGATCTGGGCGCTCTTGCCGGTGGCGCCCAGCAGCAGCAGCAGGGTGATGACCGTGACGATGGTCTGGCCCTGCGCGTCCAGCCGGACGGCGGCCACGGTGCCAAAGACTTCGCTAAAGGTCAGCGAGCCAAACGTCCAGAAGATCAGGAACATGGCCAGCAGCACGGCCCAGTCGCCCACGCGGTTGACCACAAAGGCCTTGCGCCCGGCGCGGGCATTGCCCACGTTGTTCTCGCCCTTCTCGAACCAGAAGCCGATCAGCAGGTAAGAGCACAGCCCCACGCCTTCCCAACCCACGAACATGGTCAGGTAGCTGTCGCCGGTCACCAGGATGAGCATGGCGGCCAGGAACAGGTTGAGGTAGACAAAGAAGCGCGGGAAGCGGCCCGGGTCGCCGTTGACCCGCACGTCTGCGTGCATGTAGCCGACGGCGTAAATGTGGATGAGCGTGCCGACCCCGGTGACGACCAGCATCATGGTCACCGAGAGCGTGTCGACCAGGAAGGCCCACTCGATGCGCAGGTCGCCGCTGTGCAGCCACTCGGCCACGTGCACGGTGTGGGCCGCGTAGCCATTGGCGCGCAGGGCGAAGAACATCAGCACGGCGATGACGAACGACAGCCCGGAGGCCGTGCACGCCACCAGGCCCACCCACTTTTCGCCCAGGCTGCGGCCCCAGGCTATGTTGATCAGCAGGCCCGCCACCGGGAAGACGACGATGAGCGGCAGCAGGTCAAACAGGCTGCCGCCCCGGCCGTGGCCTTCCTGGGCCAGCGGGCTGGCCCAGGCCACGGCCGGGAGGGCCAGGGCGGCCAACAGGCCGGCGCCGAAGAGGTGCCGAAGGTGTGTACGAGAAAGCATGCGCTCAGCCCTTCAACTGGTTGATTTCGTCGACGTTGATGCTGTGCTTGGTGCGGAAGATGGTGACGATCAGCGCCAGGCCCACGGCCACTTCGGCGGCCGCCACCGTCATGATAAAGAACACAAAGATCTGCCCATCCAGCTGCTGGAACTCGCGGGCAAAGGCCACAAACAACAGGTTGGCCGAATTGAGCATCAGCTCGATGGACATGAAGATGATGATGGCGTTGCGGCGGGTGAGAACGCCCACCACGCCCAGGGTGAACAGGATGGCCGACAGGGCCACGTAGTAGCTGGTGGGGATGCCGGTCACGACTGGCCTCCCGTCGTCGCGGCCGGCTCCGCCGCGGCGTGCAGGTCGGCGTTGGCCTGCTT
>CAYUYN010000444.1:0-3552 GCA_964449185.1 uncultured Anaerolineales bacterium
CGCCAGCTCCTTGGCCCGGTCGTAGGTGGCCGTGACCTTGATCACCTGGGCGACGTACAGCGCGCACTCGCGCATCTTTTCGGCCGGCACCAGGGAGGTCAGGAAGGCGTAGAGCTTAATGCCCGCGCGGGCGCAGTAGGCCGCGTAGGAGATGGCGACGTTGCCGGTGGAGGCGACCACGGCCTGGGTCAGGCCGTGCTCCTTCATCACCGAAACGGCCAATGCGGCCTGGCGGTCTTTGAACGAGCCCGTGGGCCCCTGGCGCTCGTCCTTGAGGTAGAGGTGGGGCCGGCCCAGCATCAGGCCGAGGTTGACGGCTTTGATCAGCGGGGTGCCGCCTTCGCCCAGGCTGATGATATTGGCCGGGTCGCGCAGGGGCAGCAGTTCGCGGTAGCGCCACAGGTCTTTGCCGCGCCTGGCCAGCAAGCCGGGCAGGCGCGGCCCCAGCGCCGCGTAGTCGTAGCGGGCCGAGAGCCACTCGCTGTGGCAGTGTGGACACTGCAGGGCGGTCAAAGGCCCCGCCGCCGGCTGCGAAGCCCGTCCGCAGTCGGCGCATACCAGCTCATAGTGGGCGGGCATGGCCTAGCCGCGCGTCGTGGCGAGCACGCGCTTCAGGTCTCCAAAGAGGTCCTCGGCCTGGAACTGGCCTTTCTGGCGCCAGGCCGCCACCTGGTGCGCATGGCGTGTCTGCTGTTCGGGGTTGAGGTCGTTCGCCGTGACCACGATTACGGGGATGTCGCGCGTGACCGGGTCGTTGCGCAGGGCCGACAGCACCTGGTACCCGTCCATGTCGGGCAGCTGCAGGTCCAGGATGATGGCCTGCGGCCGGTGGTTGTGGGCCAGGGTCAGGCCGGTCTGCCCGTCGCGGGCTTCCAGCAGGCGAACGCCCTGGCCGCCCCCGGCGCCCTCGCTGGTCAGCGCGCGGCGCACAAAGGCCGCATCGTCGGCGTGGTTTTCAATCAACAGCACGCAGGCCGGCCGGCCATGGCTGTGCCCGGGCAGCTTGTTGAGCGCCCGCACCAGGTTGGCCTCCAGGATGGGCTTGGTCAGGTAGTCAGCCGCGCCTAGCGCGTAGGCTCGCTCGGGATCGCTCACCAGCGTGCACATGATCACGGCGAAGTCGCGCGTGATTTCCGAGCGCTTGAGGTCCGCCAGCACCTGCCAGCCGTCCTTGTTGGGCATCAGCACATCCAGCAGGATGGCCACCGGCCGCAGCTCGGCGGCGCGCGTGATGGCCTCGGTGCTCTTGCTCACGCCGATCACCCGGTAGCCGTGCGGGTCCAGGTAGCGGCGGTACAGGCCGGCAATGGCCTGGTCATCGTCCACCACCAGGACGATGGGCGCCTGTTCGGCCTCGCCCGGCTGCGCGGTTTCGGCTGGCTGCACGTCGGGCTGGCTCACCGGCAGGATGAAGGTAAAGGTGCTGCCCTGGCCCTCTTCGCTTTCCACCCAGATGCGGCCATTGTGCTGCTCCACCAATTGGCGGCAGATGCTCAGGCCCAGGCCGCTGCCGCCGGCCTTGCGCGTGGCCGACGCGTCCACCTGTGAGAACGGCTCGAACAGCTTGGGCAGGTCTTCGGGCGCAATGCCCATACCGGTGTCGATGACGCTGATCTCCACAAACGGCTCCAACCGCCCGGAGTGCGGCCCCACCGCCTCCACCGGCTGCGCTCGCAGGGTGATGCTGCCGTTGTCGGTGAACTTGGCGGCGTTGGCCAGTAGGTTGAGCAGCACCTGCCGCACGCGCATGGCATCGGCCCGCAGCTTGGGCAGCCCTTCGGTCACCTCTTCGTGGAGTTGGACCGGCTTCTCCTTCACCAGGGCCATCGAGGTCGACAGCACGCCCTTGAGCGTGTCGCGCAGGTCGAGGTCGTCCAGCACCAGCTCCATCTTGCCGGCTTCGATGCGCGCCATGTCCAGAATGTCGTTGATCAGGCCCAGCAGGTGCTGACCCGCGTTGTTAATAGAGGTCAGGTCCTGCTGCTGCAAGTCCGAGAGCGGCCCGTCGATGCCCTTCAAGATCACGCGCGAGAAGCCGATGATGGAGTTGAGCGGCGTGCGCAGCTCGTGGCTCATGTTAGCCAGGAACTGGCTCTTGAGCCGGTCCACCTCGGCCAGGCGCTCGGCCGTCTGGCGCTGGAGCTCGTACAGCCGCGCCGATTGCAGGGCCGAGGCCGCCGCAGTGATGATGGCCTGGAACAGCTCCAGGTCCACCGGGCTCAGGCCGCCAGTGCCGCCGGTGCCGCCGGTGTGGATCACCTCGGCCACGCCTTCGATCTCGCCGCCATACAGCAGCGGCAGCGCCATCGACTCGCGCAGTTGGTCGTTGTCTTCCGTTCGGAGGGCGCGGATGCGGCCCTGTCGTTTTTGAATGACTTCCAGCAAGTCGGGCCGGCGCGCGGCCGCGCTGCTCTGCCCCACCGCCGGCCACTCGTCTGCAGCGCGGGCTGCACCCGATGCAGGTGCCTCGCGATCGGCGGCGCTCTCGCCGTCGCTCACATGCACGGCCAGGGTGGTAAAGGTGTTGGAGGACGGCTCCCAGCGCAGCACGGCCACGCCGTTGGGCAGGAATGTCTCGAAGAGCTGGCTGGCCACGATCTGGTGCAGCTCGCTCTCGCTCAGGGTGCGGGTCAGGGCCTGCGCCGCGCGCGCCAGGGCCGCGGAGTTGTAGTTCTGCACGCTTTGCTGCTGGCGCAGCAGGGCGTTTTCCAGCGCCACGGCCACCTGGCCGGCGATCGATTCAATCGCGGGCAGCTGCTCGGGCCCCAGGGCGGCCGGCTCGGTGTGGGTGTAGGCCAGCACACCGGTCAGGCTGCCGCGCTGTGACTTAAGCGGCACCGGAAATGACCGAGCGGGCCGGCTCGGCCTCGGCGTGGCCGGGCGTGGTGTACCAGCGCTCGTCGTGGCGGGTGTCAATCACCACGGCCAGCTTCTGGTTCTCCAGCACCCAGCGCTCCAGGCCTTGCTGCGCGAGGGTGGTGGCCAGCTCGCGCGCCTGGCCGGGGGTGAGGTCTTCCAGGCCGGGCACGGTGCCGCGGAAGGTGTTCTCGCCGGCGTTCTGGCCCATGAGCAGCATATAGGCGTGCTGGGCGCCCAGGCGCGGGGCCATATCCAGCGCCGTCGCGATAATGTCGCTCCGGTCGGGCCGGGTGATCAGGGCTTGCAGCACGTCGTACAGCACGGCCAGGCGCTCGCGTTCGCGCGAGATCTCGGCCAGCAGGTTGCTGTTGACGATGATGGCTGACAGCGTGCCGGCCAGGGTGGAGAGCAATTGCAGGTCGTCGTCAAACGCGCCCGGGCGCGGGCTTTCGACGTTCAGCACGCCGATGACGCGGTCGCCCAAGGCCAGGGGCACGGCGGCCTCCGAGACCATGCCCGCCACGCCGGGCACGTAGCGCGGGTCCGAGCGCACGTCGGGCAGCAGCACGGCCTGATTGTGCTGGGCCACCCAGCCGGTGATGCCCTCGCCCAGGTTGATGGTCAGGCGCTCGCTGTGTGTCATTGGCACTTGACTCGCCGTTAATTATCACATATTATGCTACCAACTTGTAC
>CAYUYN010000445.1:0-3539 GCA_964449185.1 uncultured Anaerolineales bacterium
CTTCTCGGCCTCCGCCCCATCCCACCACTTGCTCAGCCGCCCATGCGCGCGGCCGAGCAGGTCGCCGCAGTGCGAGATGTCGTTGAACAGCATTACGCAATTGGACGCGGCTGGTCGCCATTGAGGTCAGTTTGCCACTCGATGCCGACCGAATACAATAGCATCCTGGCTCGCAGGCATGAGGGCGACACCAGCCACTTCGTGGGCGTTTTCGGCGGACTTGGATTACTATAAGCGGACGTGCAGGCCGTGCCAGTCAAATAGCGCCGGCTCACAGGCCAAAAATGGCATCAATACTGGCGCTCGTCTCATAAATGAGTCGCTCGCCGTGGTAACGGTAAGCGGGCAGCACCTCGGCCGTGAGCCAGGAGTCATAGCCGATGGCCTGCAGCGCTTCGCGCACTGCGGGCCAGTTGACGTCGCCTTCCAGCAAGCCGACGAACCCGCCTAGGGTGTCGACGCCTAGGCGAAAATCCTTCAGGTGAACCCTTCGGATGCGCGGCCCTAGAATGCGGATCCAATGCTCAGGATACCCAATCCGTAGCACGTTCCCCACGTCAAAATACACCCCCGCGGCACTGCCGATTTCGTCAACAAACCGGGCCAACTCCAGGGGACTCAGCAGGAACTTATTCCAGACATTCTCAATCGCCAGGCAAACCCCAAGCCGCTCCGCCACCGACGCGGCGACGCTGCGCAGCACTTGCTGCGCGTTGCGGTAGGCTACGTCGTAGGGAATGATTTCGGGCGGGTTGCAGAACACGCCATTATCCACGGCGCCCGGCACGATCAACACCGTATCAGTGCGCAGGGCCGCTGCCGCCCGCACGAGCGCTTCGACGACGGCTTGCCCCTGTTGCCGGGTGGCGGGGTTCTCACTGGTGATCGGAAAGCGCCACTGCTCACGGCTGTAGGCACTGCTGATCTGCATGCCCAGCGCACTGACCTCGCGCGCCAACTCGGCCAACTCGGCCTCGCTCGACGCCAGTGTATAGTCGCACCCCGGTTCCAGGTTGATTTCCACGCCCTGGTAGCCGGCGGCCTTTGCCAGCCGCACCCGCTCCAGCGTGGTCAGCCCAGGCGAGAAAGCGCGCAAGGTGATCGATTTGCGCATGAGATCACCCCTCTACGCAGCCAACACGGGCAGGATCTCGGTCGCCTCGTGCAGCACAGTCAACTGCGCGGCCTCGCCCTTGGCCCGCAGGGCCGTATCCACCGCCTCCTGCGCCGTCCTGAATAGACGAAAGCCCATCCGCTGCGCATCGGCTGGCGTCAGGTGGCTCGAGACCAGCCAGATGCTCGCCCGGGCAAAAATCAGCGACCCGGCCAACGCCGCCGCCGCACCGATGCGATCGCGCACTCGGCCGCTGGCGATCGCCCGCTCGATGTCGCGGTAATCCTGTTGGAACAGGTTGACGAATTCTTCGTGCTCGCCCAGGCCCTCGTAGCAAGGCGAGGCAATGATGATGATGCCGCCATCCCGCACCACCACATCGGCCGAATAGAGCGCCTTGCCGGCCTGCCAGAAGTTGATATCGCTCGGGTAAGCGCTTGCCACCACCACGTCGGCCTGAGCGCGCAGCGGCGCGCTGTACACCCGCCGGGCCCGTTCCACGCCGCGCCGGAAGGCGGCGCGAAAATCGCCCGCCACCACCTCGACGATGTGGCCGTCGCGGTCCAAGATCGTGTTGACGATGAAGCCAAGGTTCACCTGCTCGGCCACGCTCTCCATTTCGTGGCGGACCTGATTCTCCACAACCCCCAGGCGCGCGCCTGGGTCCTTGGTGATCATCAGGTGTGTTCCCGCCGTCGTCGCTTCGCCCCCAATGCCCGGCTGGATCATCTTGGCGCCGCCCGCCCAGCCGCAATAGCGATGGGGCACGATGTTGCCGACCGCCAACACCAGGTCGGCTTCGGCCACCTGGCGATTCACTGTCACCGGGATCCCGCTGGGCGTCTCGCCCAGGTGGACGATCTCGTCTAGCAAGCGATAGTCATGGTTGGCGACGGGGTACCGCGCCACCACTTCGGTGCCCACTTTGGCTGCCAACTCCGGCGGCGTCATGGGCCGGTGAGTGCCCGTAGCCACCAGGATGGAGATACTCTCGCGTGGCAGGCCCCCGCTTTCCAGCCGTCCCAATACCTCAGGCAATATGACATCCGCCGGCGTTGGACGTGTCAGATCATCCACCAGCACTACTACGCGGCGCTTCCCGCGCGCCAGCACCTCCAGGCGAGTCGACGCCACCGGTTGGTCCAGTGCTGCCCTGATCACGGCCACCGCGTCCGGCGCGGCCGCAACCGGCTGCATGCCCACCTCGTCCAACAGGTTGGCCCGGGGAATGTGAACCGGTTGCAGGTCGTTGCCGTAACGAATGGCGGTTCGGATGGTCATTCGGAGTCCCGTTCTCCGCTGGCGGCGGTGTTACTCCGTGCCGCGCTCCAGCACGCCTAACGCGCGCAGCAGGCGCTCTTCCTCGCAAATCATCGGGTGCGCCATGTTGGCCTGGTTCACGCGGTGCCAGGTCGGAAAGCCTGCCTGCTTCTCCAGCGCCCAGTCCTTGGCGAACGTGCCGTCTTGGATATTCCGGATAATGCGCCGTAGGCGGGCGCGTTCGGCCTCTTCTGCCTCCGGCGACAGCCGGCTGGTCACTTCCTGGCCATACTGACTGGTCTGCGAATGCAACCGCAGTTGGTGGAACAAGCCGTGGCTCACATGCACGCGTGCCAGCTCCAACTCTTCGCCCGACGCCCAGAATTCCAGCATGGCCGCCTCCGGGCTGGCCCCCGCCGCCACCAACAACTCGTAGGCCCGGCGCAGGGCATAGACATAGCCAAAATGCTCGGCGAACAGGTCGCACAGCGTCTCCTCGTCGCAGGTCGACTCGACCGAGCCGTGTCGCAGCGTGCCGATGGCCTTGCTGAGCGCCAGCATGCGCGCCTGAGCTTGTCCGGTGGAGTCTTGCTGCACAGCCAGCAGGCTGGGAAAACCCGTGCCTTCCACGAAGCCGCGGCGCACGCCCGTGCCGATCATGCGCGGCGCAATCATCACGACATCCACAACCGGTGGATACTTCAGAAAACCATAGGTGATGTTGTAGCCGCTTGCCACGACAATCATCTGGCCGGGTTTCAGGTGGCCGCGCACCTCGTCGTCGAACAGCCTGGGCATGATCTCGTCCGGAACGAGCAGCAGGTGCACGCTGGCTTGGCCGACGGCTTCGGAAATGTCAAACGTGGCAAAGCCTTCCGCTACGGCTTGTTCGAACGAGGCGTCGCGGCGATTGCCAACCACAACCTGCACGCCTGAGTCGCGCAGGTTGTGCGCCTGGGCGCGGCCCTGGTTTCCATAGCCCAAAACACTGACCACCTGACCTTCCAGCAGCTCCAGGTCGCCATCCGGATCGTAATACAGCTTAGCCATGTTGATCGCTCCTGAATGCTCGTGGGTTGCATCCGACTTGAGTTGGCCGTCCGCCCGGCTCTAAGCCGGGGGCGGCGTAATCACAAAACCGGCCGACACCGGGCGCCGGGCGCGG
>CAYUYN010000446.1:0-3523 GCA_964449185.1 uncultured Anaerolineales bacterium
CGTCGCCCGGCGCGCGGGCAGCCAACTGGCCAGCAGGGAGAGCACGCCGACGATGGCGAGCCAGACCCAGACGCCGGTGACCGAATAGTGATAGACAGCCGGGAAGTCGATGACCACGCCCAGGGCGTCGACAAAGTAGCGGCCGGCCAGCAGGCTGATGGGCACGGCCATGGCCCAACTCAGCAGGCCCAGCAGCAGGCCCTCGGTGACGAAGACAAAGCCCACATCGCCGGATGAGGCGCCCACGGCGCGCATGACGCCGATCTCGCGGCGGCGCTCGAGCACGTTGATGGACAGGGTGCCCGACAGGCCAAAGCTGCCCACCACCGCGATCAAGAAGGTCATGATCAGCAGCAGGGTGGTCAGGATGCTAAACTGGGCATTGGCCTGCTGCTGCTCCTCGATGGCGGTGTCGGTAAAGCTCAGGCCCACGCCGCGCGCCTGGAAGTAATCGCGCAGTTGGCGCTCCATGGCCTGCTGCGCCGCCACGGTCTTGAGCGGCACGGTGAGCTGCGCCACCGAGGCGCGGCCCACCTGGTTGAGGTCCAGGTTGAGCGTGTCGCGGTGCACGTAGGCCGTGTTCTGGTCGCGGCCGGCCAGGTCGAAGATCAGCCCCACAATGGTCCAGGTGGAGTCGCCGGTGGCGCCCAGGTCCAGCACGATCTGGTCGCCCACCGCCAGGCCCATCTTGCGCGCCAGCTTTTGGTTGAGCAGCAGGGCGTGGCCGTCGCCCGGGTCCAGGCTGCGGCCGGCGGTCAGCTCAGGCGCAAAGAACTGCGTATCGACCGGGATGCCGCGCAGGAAGACTTCCTCTTCCGTGCCGGGGCCGCTGGCGCCGGGCACGCGGCCCTGGGCGGTGGTGAACACCCACATCTCGGCCCGCTCCACATTCGGCTGCGCCTCGATCAGCGGCACGATCTCGTCGATGCGCTGCGGCTGCTCGAAGCCGACGATGACGTCGTAGCCAAAGCCGCGGAAGATCTGCAGGATGGTCTCGTTGAACGAATAGTGAGTGCTGACCACCATCAAAAAGATGGCGCCGGCCGCCACCAGGGTGATCTGGGTGAGGGCCACGCGGCCCGGCCGGCGAAAAGTGTTGCGCACGGCCAGCAGCAGCGTGCGCGGCAGGCCCTGGATGCTGGCCACCAGCCGGTCGAGCAGGCTGCGGCCATAGCGCCCGCTGCCCAGGCCATAGGCGTTGAGGGCCTCGCGCACCGAGATGGAGACGCCCTGGAGCACGGGGTAGAAGCCCGCCAGCAGCGGCGTGAGCAGTCCGGCGCCAAGCTGGTAGAGCAAGGCGCGTTGGAGCACCTCGAACTGGGTGGCGGGCACGTTGATCAGTTGGAGCATCCAGCGCGACAGCGCATCGCCCCCCAGCGCGCCCACCGGCACGGCCACGGCCAGGCTGAGCACGCCATAGACGGCCACGCCCGCCAGGTACAGGCTGGCGATCTGCGGCGACAGGCCGCCGATGGTCTTCATGATGCCGATCTGCGGCACCTGCTGGGCGATGACGGCATTGATGGTGTTGACCACCAGGATGGTGCTCAGCCCCAGCGACAGCACGGCCATCACGCTCAGGATCAGGCCGACGCCGTCCATGAGGTCCTGCAGGCTGTGGCGGTCGGGGTCCTGCACCTGCACGAAACCCACGCCAACATCGAGGCGCTTGAGGCGCTCTTCGACCACGTCGGCCACGCGGTTGGCCTCGGCCTCGCTGTACTCGGCAAGGGTGAACTTGAACTGGTCGAAGTCATCCGACCCGCCTAGCAGGGCCAGCTCGTCGCGGGTGGCATAGAAGGTGGGCTGGGAGGTAAACGGCGGCGGGAACTGCTGCGGGTCGCGCAGGGCGCCGGAGATCTGCGCCGCCCGCGGCCGCTCGTTGACTTCGAAGTAAATGGTGCCGCCCGCGGCGGGCACGTTGTAGGGCGCGACGTGGTTGAACTCCACCGCCACCGTCTCGCCGTCGGGCCAGGCGCCGCTGCGCAGTTCCAGCACGTCAAAGAGCTGGTTTTCGTAATCGTTGAGGGCCACCAACGAGGCCGGCTGCCACTCGGCGTCCAGCGTGGGCTTCCAGCGCAGGCTCAGGCTGGAGACGCCTTCGGCCTCCACCACGTCCGGCAGGCGCGCCAGGCTCTTGACCGTCTCTTCGTCAATGGTCCCGCCCAGATACAGGATGACATTGGAGGGATGGCTGGCGATTTGGGCCGCCGACATCTGCTGACCGAGCAGGCTGTTGCTGGTCGTGATCATGCCCAGCGCCAGCACGCCCACGGCGATGCTGAGGACCACCAGCAGGGTGCGGCCCTTGTTGTTCCAAAGGTCGCGCCAGACTTTGCGGAGGGCAATACTCATTGCGGAGTCAAAAGAAGGAGCGATGAAAACGAGTTACCTCGTTTTCATCGCTCCTTCTTTCCATTTTCTTCAAAGAGCTCGCCGTCGTAGACCTCCACCAGTCGCGGAATGCGCCGGGCCAGCTCCACATCGTGGGTCACCATGATGAAGGTCTTGCCATTGGCGACCAGGTCGGAGAAGAGGGTGAAGACCATGTCGGCGGTCTTGCTGTCGAGGTTGCCGGTGGGCTCGTCGCCCATGAGCAGCGGCGGGTCGTTGGCCAGGGCGCGGGCAATCGCGGCGCGCTGCTGCTGGCCGCCCGAGAGCGTGTTGGGCAGCTTGTGGGCCTGGTCGGCCAGGCTCATCTGCTCCAGCAGGCTCATGGCGCGCGCGGGGCGCTCGCGCGGCTGCCACATGCGGCAGAAGTCCATCGGCAGCATGACGTTTTCGATGACGGTCAGGGTCGGCAGCAGCTGGAAGAACTGAAAAATGACCCCGATGTGCTTGCCGCGGAAGCGCGCGAGTTGGTTCTCGCTCATCTTCTCGATCGGCTGGCCGGCCACGCGCACGCTGCCGCTGGTGGGCCGGTCGATGCCGGTGATCATGTTGATCAGCGTGGACTTGCCCGAGCCGCTCGGCCCGCGCACGCCCACAAACTCGCCCTGGCGCACGTCCAGGTGGACACCCTTGAGCACCGGGATGACACCGGCCGGGCCTTGAAAGTTCTTGACGACGTTGTCGACGTGGACGAGCGGTGAGGCGGCGGGGGTTTCCATGTGGTGATCTATACGCGCCGGGGCGCTGTAGGTTTCGCTTTTGGCAAGGTCAGTGGTGGAGGCGAGCGTATGGAGGAACCCGACGACAGACGACGGACGACAGACTGTTAGGCCGGCCGAGCGGCCATAAGCAGCCTATTCGGCTGCCATCTCCATCGCCGCGACGCATGCGGGGTGCGGGGTCCCTCACCCTTCACGCGCAGCGTTCCGTCTTCACGCGCAGCGTTCATCCTTCGTTACCGCCACGGCGTTGACGCCGGGCACCTCCGGCACCAGCGTGCGCCACTGCCATACATCGACCTTGGCCGCCAGAAGCCCGCCTTCGTTGAGCACGGCCAGCACCTCGTCGCCGGTGGCAGCAAAGCGCTCGACCATGCCGCTGGGCCACGGCACGCTCAGCCCGCCTGAGGCCA
>CAYUYN010000447.1:0-3506 GCA_964449185.1 uncultured Anaerolineales bacterium
GGCCAAGCCGGCCGCGACACCCCCACCCCAAACCCCCTGTCAAGGGACGCAGCGCGTGAGAAATTCTCTTCTACTCATAACCATTCGGATGCGTGCGGTGCCACTCCCACGCCGAGGCCACGCTGTCACGCAGTTCCGGATACCGTGGCCGCCAGCCCAGCTCGCGCTGGATCTTGCCGGAGGCCGCCACCAGGCGCGGCGCATCGCCGGGGCGGCGGGGCTTCTCCACCGCCGGGATGGGATGGCCCGTCACCGCGCGGGCCGTGTCCAGCACTTGCCGGATGGAGTAGCCGGCGCCGTTGCCCAGGTTGTAGGCCAGCGCGCTGCGGCCGGGCTCGGGCGCCAACGCGTCCAGCACCAGCAGGTGCGCCGAGACCAGGTCCGCAATGTGGATGTAGTCGCGGATGCAGGTGCCGTCGGGCGTGGGGTAATCGACGCCAAACACCGCGACCTCTTCGGCCTGGCCCAGGGGCACGGCCAGCACGCGCGGGATGAGGTGGCTTTCGGGGCGGTGGGCCTCGCCGCGCCCGGGCAGGGCCCCGGCCGCGTTGAAGTAGCGCAGCGCCGCATAGCACAGCCCGTGGATGCGCTCATACCAGCGCAGCATGCGCTCCACCAGCAGCTTCGACTCGCCGTAAGCATTGGCCGGGTCGATGCGCGCCTCTTCGCCGAGGGGCTCGTCGCTGCCGGCGAAGATGGCGGCCGTGGACGACAGGACCAGCCGCCGCACGCCATGCCGCACGCAGGCCTCCATGAGGTTCAGCGAGCCGCCCACGTTGTTGTCGAAGAACTTGCCGGGGTTCTGCATGCTCTCGCCGGCCTCGATGTCGGCCGCAAAGTGCATCACCGCGTCGCAGCGCTCGCTGCCCAGCAGGTCGTGCAGCGCGGGGCGGTCGGCCAGATCGCCCTGCACAAAACGCGCGCCGGCCGGCACCGCCGCGCGGTGGCCGTTGGCCAGGTTGTCAAAGACGGTCACCGTATGACCGGCTTCCAGCAGGGCCTCCGCCGCCGCTGATCCAATGTAGCCGGCCCCGCCGGTGACGATGACGTTCATAGCGCTCAGCCTTTCAATACCTCAAGGTTCGCCACGCTCGCCGCCAGCCGCTTGAGCCCCACCTCCTCAAACGCCACGTTCACTTCCTCTTCGCCGCCGGTCACCCGGCTGTCGATGACGATGCCCTCGCCGAACAGGTGGTGCTTCACGCGCTGGCCCGACTTGAAGCGAGCGGGGGAGGGCGCGGCCGGGCTGGCGTCCCAGCGCGTGGCCTTCTTGTAATAGTTTTCGGCCTTGGACTGCTTGCGCGACAGGTCGCCGGCCAGCAGGTGCTCGGGGATGTCGTCCAGGAAGCGCGAGGCTTCGCCCACCGACGAGTCGCCGTAGATGGAGCGGCGGAAGGCGCGCAGCAAGTACAGCCGGTCCTTGGCGCGCGTCATGCCCACGTAGAACAGCCGCCGCTCTTCGTGCATGGACTCCGGGTCGTCGAACGAGCGCTGGTGCGGCAGGAGGCCCTCGTCCAGGCCCACGATAAACACGACGGGATATTCCAGCCCCTTGGCCGCGTGCAGGGTCAGCAGGGTGGGGGCCTGGCCTTCCTCGCCTATGGTGTCCTGGTCGGACACCAGGGCCACCTGCTCCAGGAACTCCGAGAGCGTGGCTTCCGGGTTGTCGCCGGCCACGGCGCGCAGCTCCAGCACGTTGCCCCAGCGCTCCATGCCCTCCTCGGTGCCGTCGTTGACGAAGTCGGCGTACTCGATGCGGTCGAGCACCGCGTCCATCAACTGCACCACCGACAGCTCCTCGCGCGCCACGATCCAGTGGTTGAGCAGGTGGCCGAAGTCGGCCAGGGCCTTGCCGGCCTTGCCCGGGAACTGGCGCGCAAAGCGGCTCTGGCTGCCGTTCTCGCCCATCTCGCGCAGCACGTCGGTGGCGCTCATCTGGGCCGCGGCCGCCGCCGCCAGCAGTTGGTCCAGGGTCTTGGCGCCCACCCCGCGCGGGGGCGTGTTGATCACCCGCATCAGGCTGACGCTGTCGGCCGGGTTATGGATCACCCGCAGGTAGGCCAGGCTGTCCTTGATCTCTTTGCGGCCATAGAAGCGCTGGGCGCCCACCAGCCGGTAGGGCAGCCCGGCGCGCAGGAAGGCCTCTTCCACCGAGCGCGACTGGGCATTGGTGCGGTACATCACCGCGCAGTCGCCCGGCGCGGCCTCGCCGGTGCGCACCAATTCGGCGATGGTGTCCACCACAAACTGCGCCTCTTCCTGCTCGTTGTATTTCTCAAAGGCCATCAGCTTGGCCCCGCCCTGGCGCTGGGTGAAGAGCTGCTTGCGGGTGCGGCCCGGGTGCTTGTCGATCACGGCCATGGCCGCGTCCAGGATGATCTGCGTGGAGCGGTAGTTCTCCTCCAGCAGGTGCAGGGCGGCGTCGGGGTAGTCTTCCTGGAAGCGGCGCACGTTGCGGTAGTCGGCGCCGCGCCAGCGGTACACCGACTGGTCGGGGTCGCCCACCGCGTACAGGCTGCGGTGCACGCGCGCCAGCTGGCGCAGCAGCGCATACTGCGCGGTGTTGGTGTCCTGAAACTCGTCCACCAGCACGTGCTCGAACAGGCGCTGATACTTGGCCAGCACGTCCGGATGGTCGTTGAACAGCTTGACCACGCTCGTCAGCAGATCGTCAAAATCCAGCGCGTTGTTGATCGCCAGCAACTGCTGGTAGCGCGTATAAACGCGCTTGACGATCTCGTCCAGGTAGGTGCTGGCTGCGTACTCCTGCGGGCCGATGAGCTCGTTCTTGGCGGCCGAAATCTTGTTGAGCAGCCGCGCGGGCGTGTACTGCTTGTCGTTAAGGTTCAGCTCCTTCAGCACCTGCTTCACCAGCGCCTGCTGGTCGCTGTCGTCGAAGATGACGAAGTCGCTGTTCACCGACAGGTGCGCGGCCTCGCGCCGCAGGAAGCGGGCGCAGATGGAGTGAAAGGTGCCGATGGTCAGCCCGCGCAGGTTGCCTTCCAGCAGCTTCTCCACGCGCGTCTTCATCTCGCGCGCCGCCTTGTTGGTAAACGTCACCGCCAGGATGCTGCGCGGCGGCACCCCCAGTTGGCCCACCAGGTAGGCGATGCGGTAGGTGAGCACGCGCGTCTTGCCCGAGCCGGGTCCGGCCAGGACGAGCGTGGGGCCGGGGTTGGCCGTGACGGCGGCATGTTGTTGGGGGTTGAGGTGGGAGAGGCTTTCCATGGGACTAGAATTTTAGCACAGCAGTGCTAACTCGCGAGCGCCTTTTTGACAGAAAAAAGAGGGGCGGTGCCCGTGTGGCGCGCATTGCGCGCCACACGGGCACCGCCCCGTACTCTTTCTAACCGGCGCGTACGGGCCGCAGCAGTCCGATCTCGTCGTAGTGGTGCAGTATGCGCACACTGACCCCCGCGAGCTTTGCTAATTGACTGACCGTGTAGTTCATCGCCCTTATCCTGACCGGGCTCAACCCCGCCTACGGAGATAGTTGTACACTATCG
>CAYUYN010000448.1:0-3505 GCA_964449185.1 uncultured Anaerolineales bacterium
GGGGCCGCTCCACCACCGGGATGGCCACACCGCGCCGCAGCCGGTCCAGAGCGTCGCGGGCCTCGGCCGATTGGGCGTCGAGCTGTTGGGCGCGGGTGGCGGCGGCCGTGGCCTTGTCGGTGTCGCGGGCGCGCTGGAAAATGCGGGCCACCTCGACGTATTCGAGCACGGCGGCGCGCGTCTGGCCGCTGCGCTCGCTGGCCAGGGCCAGGCGCGAATGGGCGGCCAGGTTGTCGGGCGTCAGCCGCACCACGCGTTCCCAGTTGGCAATGGCTTTTTGGATGTCGCGGCGCTTGAGGTGTACCTCGGCCACGGCCAGGTAGGTCTGGGCGGCCTCGTTCAGGCGGCCCTGGCGCTCGAAGATTTCGCCGCACTTCTCGGGGGCCACCGGGTCGCCGGGGCTGAGCATGGCGCCGCGCTGGTAGCAGCGCAGGGCTTCGTCCAACCGGTCGCTCTGGAGCAGGACAAAGCCCATGCTGGTGAGGGCATTTGGCTCGTCGGGGGCGAGCTGCAGGGCCTCGCGATACGCGGCGATGGCCCGGTCCCATTGCTGGTCCCAGGCGGCCGAATGGCCCTGGCGCATGGCCGTGTCAAAAGCGTCGCGGGGCGCGGTCATAGGTAGCTGGAGTATAGCATGGAGACGAAAAAGAGAAATTAAAGGATTTTCATTTCACCCCAGTTTTTCCCCGACCGCACCTCAACGCCCAGGGGTACGTCGAGCTTGAAGGCGCCCTCCATGACCTGGCGCATAAGGCGGCCCACCTCGGGCACCTCGGCGGTGGGGCACTCGACCACCAATTCGTCATGCACCTGGAGCAGCATACGGGCCTCCAGGCCGGCCTGCTTGAAGGCGCCCGGCAGGCGCAGCATCGCCAGCTTGATGATGTCGGCGGCCGTGGCCTGGATGGGGGCATTGATGGCTTCGCGCTCGGCGCGGGCACGGGCGATGGCGGCCTCGCGCGAGGCGGACGGCTGGGACAGGCCGGGGAAGTAGCGGCGGCGGCCGAGCAGCGACTCGACGTAGCCGCGCTGGGCGGCCCGGCGCTTGGTTTCGTCCAGGTACTGCTTGAGGCCGGGCAGGCGCTCGAAGTAGGCCTTGATGAAGTTCTCGGCTTCGGCCAGGGTGAAGCCGGTGGTGCGGGTGAGGCCAAAGGCGCCCTGGCCGTAGAGGATGCCGAAGTTTACCGTTTTCGCCTGCCGCCGCTGCTCCTTCGTAACCTTGTCCGGGTCCACGCCCAGCACGGCCGCGGCTGTGGCGGCATGGATGTCTTCGCCCTGGCGGAAGGCTTCCAGCAGGGTGGGGTCCTGGGAGACGTGCGCGGCCACGCGCAGCTCGATCTGCGAATAGTCGGCGGCCACCAGGCGGCAGCCGCGCGCGGCCACGAAGGCCTTGCGCACGCGCCGGCCGATCTCGGTGCGGATGGGGATGTTCTGCAGGTTGGGCGCTTCGGAGGCAATGCGGCCGGTGACCGAGCCGGTCTGCTTGTAGTTGGTATGCACGCGGCCGGTGGCCGGGTTGACGGCCAGGGGCAGCGCGTCCACGTAGGTGGACTTGAGCTTGGACAGCTCGCGCTGCTCGAGGATGAGGTCGATGATTGCGTGCTGGCCGCGCATGTCTTCCAGCACATCGGCGGCGGTGGAGAAGTTGCCGGCGGCCGTCTTGCGGCTGCGGTCGGTGGGGCGCAGGCCGAGCGTGTTGTACAGCGCGTCGGCGAGCTGCTGGGTCGAATTGATGTTGAACTCTTTGCCCACCAGCTTGTAAATCGCCTGCTCCAGGCGGGTGAGCTGTTCCTGAAGCTCGCCCGACATGGCCGCCAGGTGCTTGGTGTCGAGCTCGATGCCGGTCATTTCCATCTGGGCCAGGATGGGGACCAGCGGCATCTCCATGTCGTTGAACAGACCGGTCTGGCCTTTCTCATCCAGCTCGGCTTCCAGGATGGGCTGGAGGCGCGTGGTCATGTCCACGTCGGCGGCGGCATAGGGCGCGGCGGCCTCGACCGGCACGCAGTCCATGGTGATCTGCTTCTTGCCCGAGCCAATCAGCTCCTTGATCTCGGTCATCTCGAAGCCCAGCCGCACGAAGGACAGCTTCTTCAGGCCGAGGCTGTGTGAGGCCGGGTCGCACAGCCATTCGCCCAGCATGGTGTCGAAGCTGAGCGGGGTGACGTCCAGGCCGTAGCGGGCCAGCACGGTGTAGTCGAACTTGAGGTTGTGGCCGTACTTGGGGATTTTCCGATTCGTCATGGACGGCTTGAGCGCGGCCACGACTTTGTCCAGCGGCAACTGCTCCACTCCCTCGCCCTGGTGGGCGACCGGGATGTAATAGCCCTCGCCTTCCTTGATCGAAAGCGCGATGCCCACCAGCTCAGAGCGCACCGCGTCGGGCGCGGTGGTCTCAACGTCGAAGGTGATAAAGGGCGCGGTCTTGAGCACCGCCACCAGGGCCTTGAGACCGGCCGCGTCCTTGACGATGGTGGTGGCGGTCGGGCCTTCTGGGATGCGGATGGGCGCCGAAGGGGCGGGGCTGGCTGCCGGAGAATCGAACAGCGCCATCTGGCCGCCCGGGGTGGCGGCCTCGCTGGGCCCGGCGGCCTCCGCTGGTTGCGCCAGGTCAGTTTGCGCCGCGGCGGACTGCGCCACTGCGTCGGGCGCGGCCGGGAGCCGGCGCATGAGTGAGTTGAACTCCAGCACGCGGAAGAGGTCGAATAGGCGCTGCCGGTCATAATCGCCGGCGCGGCACTTTTCCAGGTCAAACTCGATGGGCACGTCGCAGATGATGGTGGAGAGCTTGAGCGAGAGCCTGGCGCTGTCGCGGCCGGCCTCCAGCTTGTTGCGGAAGCGCGGGGCGATCGCCTCCAGGTGCTCGTAAATGCCGTCGAGCGAGCCGTATTTCTGGACCAGCTCGGTGGCGGTCTTTTCGCCGATGCCGGCCACGCCGGGGATGTTGTCACTCTTGTCGCCGACCAGGGCCTTGTAGGTGATGTACTGGACAGGGTTCAGCCCAAAGCGCGCCTGGACCTCGGCCGGGCCGTAGTCCACGGCCTCGGACAGCTTCTGCCCGCTAAGGCTGATGGTGATGTGCTCGTCCGCTAACTGGAGCAGGTCACGGTCGCCGGTGACGATGCGGACGTCCACGCCCTGCGCGGCGGCGCGCTGGGCCACGGTGCCGAGGACGTCGTCGGCCTCGTAGCCGTCGGCGGTGAGGATAGGGATGTTGAAGGCGGCCACGACTTCGTTGATGCGGTCGATTTGGACGCTGAGCTCGTCGGGCATCTTTTCGCGCGTGCCCTTGTAGGCCGGGAAGAGGTCGTCGCGGAAGGTGCGGCCGACGTCAAAGCTGATGGCCAGGTAGTCGGGCCGGTCCTGTTCCAGGATCTTCAGCAGCACCGAGACAAAGCCATACGTGCCGGCGGTGGGCTCGCCGGTCTTCGTAACCCAGCGCGAGGCGTCGCCGCCCATGGCGGTGAGCGCAAAATAGGTACGGTAAGCGAGGGCGTGGCCGTCG
>CAYUYN010000449.1:0-3500 GCA_964449185.1 uncultured Anaerolineales bacterium
GGCAGCGGGCGCTGGCTGGCCGCGGGCCGGCGGCTCTTTGCACCGGGCGGGCAGGTGGCGCTCATTGGGCGGGTGGCCTCGGGCGTGTGGGCGCACGTGGAGGCGCACACCCAGGCCTGGACCCGCGTCTTTTCGGAAGAGCGGGGCATGTCGGCCAGTGGCCGCCAGGCCGCGGGTCAGGTACAATCGCTGCTCGGGGCGCACCTCGCGCGGCTTGGTGCGCCGGCGTTTTTCGCCGAGCTGAGCCAGATGGTTGAGGCGGTTTTCTTCGACACGCGCGTCATGCTGGCGCACGAGCGCCTGTGGCCCTCGGCGGGCGACCGCTATGCCTCCGATCTGGGCTTGCCGGACGAGATCGACAATCCGTACTTGCGCGAACTGACTGCCGCCGCCGTGCAGGCGCCCATCCCCGTGGTTTTGGGTGGGCATGGCGTGGTGGCCGGTGATCTTTACGGCCTGGTGGAAGTGGCCCAGGCCGGGCGCCTGGCGGCCTGACCCGCCAGCGCGAAAGGAAACGCAATGCCGAACGTGCTCTTTGTGTGCACCGCCAACCTCTGCCGGTCGCCCGTGGCCGAGGTGCTGTTCCGCGAGTGGCTGCGGCAGCGCGCGGTGCCCGGCGCCTGGCGGGTCGGCTCGGCGGGCACCTGGGCCACGGCCGGCGAGTCGGCCTCGGCTTACTCGCAGTTGATGGCCACCCAGCGCGGGCTCAACCTGGCGCAGCACGCCGCGCGCCGGGTAGACGAGCCCCTGCTGGCGGCGGCCGATGTGGTGCTCTGCCTGGCCCGCGGCCACCGTGAGGCTTTGCACCTCGAGTTTCCCCCGCACGCAGCCCGCATCTTCTTGTGGACGGCCCTGGCTGGGCCGGGCTATGACGTGGACGACCCGTATGGGGGGCCGCTGGCCGGCTATGTGGAGATGGCGCGGGAGCTGGAGGGGTTGACGGAGAAGACCGCCGAGCGTATCGTGGCGCTGGCGCGCGAGCGGCAAACCACTGCCCAATAATAGGCGTGTCTTGCTGGGGCGGGTTCGGCCCCAGCGCTGCACGCGTTTCATTGCTTGCATCAAAAAGGCCGGGCGATTGCCCGGCCTTTGTATTACCAGCCTTCGATGAACTTGCCCCAATCCGCGTTGTCGGTCAGGTGCCGGCCAAACAGGTAATTGGCCGTGGCGGCCGGCTCGGCCGGGCGGTGGCGCAGGTTCATGTTGGCCTCCGTGGCCGTGCGCCCGCCCTTGTGGCGGTTGCACGGCGCGCAGGCCGCCACCAGGTTGTCCCAGCGGTGTTGGCCGCCGCGGTGGCGCGGCATGACGTGGTCGATGGTCAGGTGAGCCATCTGCCGGCTGCAGTATTGGCAGGTGTAGTTGTCGCGCCGGAAGATCTCGCGCTTGGAGAGCTTGACGCGCGGGCGCGGCCGGCGCACCATGTGCTCCAGCCGGATGACCGACGGGCGCGGCAAACGCTCCCGCGTCGTGTGGATGTAGCCGCGGCCATTGGCCACCATCTCCGCTTTGCCGGTGAGAATGAGGCCGATGGCACGCCGCGTGTCGCACACATTGAGCGGCTCGTAGTTCGCGTTGAGCACCAGCACTGGATCATTCATCGCAAGGTACATCATTATTCAGACACTGGCGCGAATTCTAGCACCGATGTTTCAGGCTGACAAGAATAAGGAAAGAAAGCGGGGTGCGCTGGGAACTGGATTTGCCAGTTCCCAGCGCACCCCTCAGTCCTTCTGCCGCCGCCACAACTCGCGATACTTCTCCAGCTCAAAATACCCCATCAGCACGCTCAGCCGCAGGCCGTGCAGGCCGTCGCGCCAGCCCTGGAGCGTAATCCAACGCCAGTAGAATTGGCGCAGGGGCTGGAGCACGAAGTGATGGGGTTTGGCGCGCACGCCCTCCGCCAGCAGGCGGCTGGCGTCGTAACCGGCATAGTACTTCTGCTTGGCCACAAACTCGGACGGGTGGTCGTAGTTCAGGTGGATGAAGGGCTCCCGCAGATGGCCGGCGGCCAAAGGACCGTCGAGGCTGACCAGCTCGTGCACGGGGCGGGTGGGATCGTAGCGGGCGTGGGCGCGCCGCAGCAGGCGCAGTTGGTAATCGGGGTACCAACCGGCGTGACGCGTGAGCCGGCCAAAGAGGTAGTTGTGCCGGGGGATCCACCAGCCGGGCTCGGGCCGCGCCAGCACCGACTGCACCTCCGCGGCCAGGGCCGGGGGCACACGCTCGTCGGCATCCACAAAAAGCACCCATTCGCTCGTGGCAGCCCGCAGGGCGGCCTCGCGCTGGCCGGCATAGCTGTCGAAGGCACGCTGCTCCACGCGGGCCCCGGCGGCCTGGGCCAAGTCACGCGTGCGGTCGGTACTGAAGGAGTCGAAGACGATGATCTCCGGCGCCCATCTCAAGGAAGCCAGGCAGTCGGGCAGGTGCCTTTCTTCGTTGTGCGTGAGGACGATGGCCGTAAGCACGGGACGACGGCGGCTGCGCTATTCGCTGCTGGGCAGCTCGCGCCGGGGTGCGCGCCGCTGCTGCCAGATGTGGATGATCTCGGTGAGCGCCAGGTTGTATTCGGCGCGCTCGTCGGGCGAGAGCTGGCCGCGCGCGCTGCGGCGGTGGTTGGCGCGGATGCGCCGGCGCGTGCCCAACCGCACCAGGGGCGCCGCCAGGGCATTCAGCGCCGGACCGTGGTAGCGCTGGTACAGGCGGCGGCGGCTGGCCCACAATTGCACCAGGGACTGGGCCGGCTGCTGGCGGGCGCTCTGGCCGCCGTAATGGATGATCTCCGCCGCCGGGACGACCCAACGTTCCCAACCGGCGCGGGCCAGCCGCCAATGCCAGTCGATCTCCTCGCAGTACATGGCAAAGGTCTCGTCAAACAATCCCACCTCGGCGATGGCCTCGGCGCGCACGGCAAAGGCCGCGCCCAGGGTGTGGTCCACCGCGAAGGGCAGGCCGGCGCTGTAGGCCGCGGCCGGGTAGCGGCCATTGAGTGGTGAGTCGATCAGGCGGGCCAGCCGGCCGGACGGGGGAAACAGGTCGAGCGCCAACTGGGTGAGGCCGGGGAAGCGGAACCCGGTGTGTTGGAGGGTGCCGTTGGGGTTGAGCAGCTTGGGCGCGGCCACGCCGGCGCGCGGGTGAGCGCGCAGAAAGTCCACCAGGGCGGCCAGGCTGCCCGGGCGCACGAGCGTGTCGGGGTTGAGGACCAGCACCGCGAAGGGTTGCTGCTGGTCGAGCAGCAGGCGCAGCCCCTGATTGTTGCCGGCGCCCATGCCGCGATTGTCGGTCTCCAGCACGGGTGTGCGCGGGAACTGCCGGCGCAGCATCGCCACCGAGCCATCGTGCGAGGCATTGTCCACCACCACCACTGATGCCCGCAGCCGGCTGCCGCTCTGGGCCAGGTCGAGGTAGACCGAGTCCAGGCATGCGGCCAGGAGGTCGCGCACGTTCCAGTTGACGATGACGATGCCGAGGTCCATAGGCAGGCGGTGTGTGAGGGCAACGTA
>CAYUYN010000450.1:0-3490 GCA_964449185.1 uncultured Anaerolineales bacterium
CTTAGTTCCTTTGCTTCCCTTATTTCCTTGCCTTAAGCCAGCACTGGAATGCCGACCATCTTCGCGCTGATCTCCCATAGCCGCCTGGCCGCCGCCTCGTCATAGCTGGCGGGCGAAGAGCGGCGGGCCTGGCGCTCGTGGAAGTATTGGCCGGTCAGGCCATCCACCTCGGGTGAGGCGGCGAGGTAGATGACGGTCTCGGCGCCCCGGGCGGGGGTGCGGCCGAGGGCGTTGATGAACACGTAAATCAATTGCCACAGGCGGCCGTTGTGGGCGCCAAAGCCGGTACGGATGAGGCCCGGGTGCAGCGCGTTGGCGGTGACGCCGGCGCCCTCCAGGCGGCGCGCCAGCTCATAGGTGAAGAGGAGGTTGGCCAGCTTGGAGCTGGCGTACGCCCCCAGGCCCGAATAGCCCTGGGCGCTGTCCAGGTCATCCAGGTTCAGGCCGCGCACAATCCGGTGCGCGTTGGAGGCCACGTTGACGATGCGCGCCGGGGCGCTGGCCCGCAGGGTATCGAGCAGCAGATGGGTCAGCAGGAAGTAGCTGAGATGGTTGAGGGCGAAGGTAAGCTCGCGGCCATCGGGCGAGAGCTGCCGCCAGCGGAAGATGCCGCCGGCGTTGTTGACCAGGACGTCCAGGCGCGGGTAGCGGCTGTGGAACTGGTCCGCCAGGCGCCGCACCTCGGCCTGCACGCTCAGGTCGGCCAGCAGGTAGTCCACCGCCGTGCTGCCGGTCGCGCGCCGGATGTCGGCCACGGCCGCTTCGGTCTTGGCCGGGTTGCGGCCCACCACCACCACGTGGGCGCCCTGCTGCGCCAGGCTTTCGGCGGCCACGCGGCCAATGCCGGAGGTGGCGCCCGTGATCAGCATGATTTTTCTAGACATCGCGCGCTGCCATGGCCTGCGACGCGTCGATCAAGTTCCGCAGGGCCGCCGCGACTGCCGCCTGGCGGTCCGGAGAGAGGTGCGCCACCAGGTCGTGCGTCCAGGCCAGGCGGGCTTCGAGGCTGCGTTCCAGCAGGCGCCGCCCTTTGGCCGTCAGGCTGAGGCGCTTGGCACGCCGGTCTTCGGCGTCTTCGGTGCGCTCCACCAGGCCCAGGTGGACCATCTTGTCCACCAACTGGCTGGCGGCGGCGTTCGAGACGCTCATCTGATTCGCAATCTCGCTGACGCCGCAGTGGTCATCGCGATACAGCCGCATCAGCGTGCCAAACTGCGCCATGCTCAGATCGGCCGTCTTGAGATAGCGCATCAGGTCGTGATGCGAGCGCGTCATAAACAGATCGACCCACTGGCGCAGGACTTCGGTGAACGGTTCAGTTGACATAGTTAACAACTCGAAATAGTTAATCGTGATTGACTATATCACGCGGTTTAGTACATTGCAATGGGCTTTAGAACAGAGACAGCCTGGCTATTTGGGGAGGGAGGTCTTGAGAGGGACGGGCCAGGCTAAGCGGCGTTGCCCGCCGTCAGCAGGCCCACCGTCGCCACCCACACCAGCGCCTGGACAAAGAGGCTGGCGCCGAGGAGCAGGTAGGCGGCCGGGCGCTCGTGCGCGGCGCGGTGCAGCCAGATGCCGGCGGCGGCGTTGACCAGCCAGGCCAGACCGGCGATGAGGGGCAGGATGAGCAGGCCCGCGGGCGTGCCGAAGCGATCGGGCTGGCCCTGGGCGTTAAAGTGCAGCGCAATCTGGGCCGGCAGCTGCGGGGCGATGAGGGCCAGGTAGCCCAGCAGGACCACCACGCTGGCCAGCCCGCCGGCCAGCAGGCCGAGCGCCAGGCGGTCGTGCCACAGCTCCCAGCGCGTAAAGGGCGGCTGGGTGTCTTCGATCTCTACCGCTTCGTCCGGGCCTTCGATCTGAAAGCTGGCCAGGGTGTGCAGAAAGGCCTGCGGGTCAACGGGCGAGAGCGCCAGCCACGCCACCGGCGAGGCGCTGTGGCGCACCAGCACCAGGTCCACCTTATCGGCGGCGGCCAGGAACTCCACCTCGCCCAGCGGCGGCACGCTGCCCCGGCCCACGCGGTTGCCCGGCCAGTGCAGGCCGCGCGGCCGGGCCTCGCTTTCAAAGTCCACGCCCAGGCGCGCCTCGATGACCTGGGCCATCGGCAGCACCAGGCGCCGCCCACCCCACTCCACCACCAGCGCATTGCGGCTGAGCACGTAGCGCGCCCGCGCCAGGGCATACGTGCGGTAGCCCACGAACAACAGGGCCGGCACGCTGGCCAGCAGCAGGCAGACGCTCACAAAGCCCCCCAGCGTCAGCCAGCCGCCGCGCAGCACCAGCACCAGCGCCGCATCGATCAGCAGCAGGCAGGCCAGGGCCGCCGCGCCGAGGGCGAGGCCGAGGGTGCGAGGGAGGTTGAAGGACATGGTTAATCCGCGGCGCTCGCCGCCTCGGACGGCGCGGACGAGGGCTGCTTGACGTACACGGGGGTGTTCCAATGCCGGTACTTGGCCACGCGGCCGCGCACGACGTCGAAGTACACATCGCGCAGGTCGCTGACCAGCGGGCCCATCTTGCCGGCGCCGATCGGGCGGTGATCCACCTTGGTGATGGCCGCAATCTGCACGCCGGTGCCGCTGAAGAAAAGCTCGTCGCAGATATACAGCTCGCTGCGGTCGATCGAGCGCTCGCGGACTTCCATGCCCAGCTCGTCGCGGATCAGGGTCATCACGGTGCGGCGGGTGATGCCTTCCAGCACGTTGTCGGTGATGGGCGGCGTGATGACCACGCCATCGCGCAGCATGAAAATGTTCTCGGCCGAGCCTTCGGCCACGTGGCCGTCGCGGTTAAGGGCGATGGCCTCGTCAAAGCCCGAGCGCAGGGCATCGGACTTGATCAGGGCCGAGTTGACGTAGGCGCCGCTGATCTTGCCGCGGGCGGGGATGGTGTTGTCGCTGATGCGGCGCCAGGACGAGATGGTCACATGGGCGCCCTCCTCGGCGTCGACATAGCGGCCAAAGGGCACGGCAAAGATGGTCAGCTCGTCGGTGAGGTCGTGCAGCCTCACGCCAATGATCTCGTCGCCCTTGTAGGCCAGCGGGCGAATGTAGCAGTCGCCCTGGAAGCCCTCGGCCCGCAGCAGGTCGAGCACGATGTTGGTGAGCTGTTCTTCGTTGAGGCCCAGGTCCATCAGCAGCAGGCGCGACGACTGCAGGAAGCGCCGGAAGTGATCGTGCGGCCGGAAGACGAACAACTGCTCTTCCTCGTCGTTCCAATAGCCGCGTAAACCGCCGAAGCAGCCGGTGCCGTAGTTGAGGGCGTGGGTCATCACACCGACCTTGGCGTCGCCGTAGGGCACGATACGGCCTTTGAAATATGCAAAATTGGGCAGGTTCGACATGGCGAGACTCCTTACCAAAGGGGTTCTTGGCAGTGGACGCGGCCCCTTCGGAAACAATTATATAGGGAGTCGGAGGAGAGGCGCAAGGTCTAAGGCCGCCACACCCACGGGCTGTCATACGTCGGGTCGTTGGTGAGCCGCGCC
>CAYUYN010000451.1:0-3483 GCA_964449185.1 uncultured Anaerolineales bacterium
CCACAACTGGCGCGTCAATTGCATGTGTCCGATGTGGACGGCGATGTGCTCCAGCGCGTGCAGCACCGCCCAGCGGCGCGTCACGCTGCGGTCGCGGAAGGTGACGGTCTCGTCGAGCTTTTCGGGCGTGAGACTGCTGAGCGCGGCGTGCGTGACCGCCTGGGCCTGGTCGAGCAGGGCCCGCAGCTCGTCGGCGCTGGCGGCCTGCGCCCGGAATTCGGCGTCGCGATCGCGGTGGGCGGGCTGCCCACCGGCCACCTCGCCCACCAAGTAGCGCTCGGAGCCGGCCAGGTGGGTGACGGTGATGGCGAGCGAGTTGGTGGACTCGTCGCCTTCGAGTGGGCGCCAGTTGAGCGCTTCGGGGGGTAAGTTGTCCAGCACCGCGGCGGCGTCGGCGTGCAGCCGCTGGAACGCTTGCGCGTAGTGTTCGAGTTCGGGGGTCATGGCGACTTCTCCTTGAAATTGAGGCGAACTGTTGGCAGCCTATTCTAACCTACCCGGTCAAAGTGTTAGAAGCAGGCCCTGGCCCACTGAGTCCTTATGGTAATACATAGGCCCATTTGCGTGTCATTTTGGCTGGTTCTCCGGCAATGCCCCTATATTGGGAATGCCAGCAGCACCCTATGATAAGGCCAGTCCGGTTGTGCAAGACCTCTATTGATTTTGTGAGTGGGCGTCTCTATAATCCTGCCAAGCGAAGCCGCACGGCCGTCGGGGATGTAAGACAACCACCTATGGGGTGGCAGCCATGTATGTGAACACTGAGATCATGTTCCCGCCCAAGGTGATTCCGTCGCTGCGGGATGCCTGCGGCCCGGAATGGCAAGGCCTGGTGGACAGGGTCACCCAGCTCGACGAGACGGACCCGCGGAGCCTGGCCTTCTCGCTGATGATGATCCGGCTCAACGGCTGCCTGGAGTGCGAGACCGACTCCTACCGCGCCATGCGCGGCTGCGCGGCCTGCGCGCTGCAGACCGTGCGGCGCTACCGCGCGAACGAGCGCGAGCTGCTGCGGCTCTATGGTCTGGCGCTTAAGGATGTAGAAGCCTTCCTCGCACATTAGGCAAGGAAATACAGGAAATATAGGAAATAAGGGAACTAAAGGAACTATGGCTGACGACGGCCATAGTTCTTTCGTTTCCCGTCACCCCATAAATCCCTCATTTCCTTCAGTGCCTCTATTTCCCTCAGTTCCCCTATTTCCCTTATTTCCTTTCTTCTCCCCCCTGTGTTATTCTGCCGGGCGTGGCTCCCTTGAAAAGGACTCGCCTATGCTGACCCTCGTTGAGAAAGTGATCTTTGGGCTGTTGGTGCTGGGGGCCGGCGCGGCTGCCGTCCTGGCCGCCGACCGCATCCGCCGCATCATCCGCCGCGGGCATGGCCAGATCAAGCTGGATCACGTCGTCGAGCGCCTGACCCGCGCGGGCGTCAACTTCCTCACCCTGGCGCCCACCTGGCGCAAAATCCGCTGGGTGCCGACCCTGCTGCACGCCTTTGTGGCCTGGGCCTTCATCTACTATCTGCTGGTCAACCTGGGGGATGTCCTCCAGGGCATGCTCGGCGGGTTCACGTTCTTGGGCACGGGCGTCGTCGGCGGGTTTTACCGGCTGATCGCCGATGTGCTGAGCGTGGGCGCGCTGGTGGGCATGGTGTACCTGCTGGCGCGGCGCTTTGCCCTGCGCGACCCGCAACTGACGTGGCGGCCCAACACCACCCTGCTGGCGCGCGCCCGCGCCGGCATCCGGCGCGACTCGGCCATTGTCGGCTCGTTCATCCTGGTGCACGTCGGCGCGCGCTTTATGGGCGAAACCTTTAAGGTGGCCGAGCACGGGGCCGACCCGTGGATGCCCTTTGCCGGCGCCGTTGCCCAGCTCTGGCGGGGCCTCCCGCCCGCCGGCCTGGTGGCGATGCAGCACGTCTTCTTTTGGGGCGCGCTGGGCACGATCCTCATCTTCATCCCCTACTTCCTATACTCCAAGCACCTGCACCTGTTCATGGCGCCCATCAACTTCCTGCTCAAGCCCGAGCGGAAGTCCATCGGCCAGCTCCAGGCGATTAATTTTGAAGACGAGACCATCACCCAGTATGGCGCGGCCAAGCTGGAAGACCTGGAGTGGAAGCTGATCGAGGACGCCTACGCCTGCATCATGTGCAACCGCTGCCAGGATGCCTGCCCGGCCAACGCCACCGGCAAGGCGCTGTCGCCGGCGGCGCTGGAGATTAACAAGCGCTACTTCATCAATGCCAACCACGCCGCCCTGGCCAAGGGCGAGCCCTCGCCCCAGGGCCTGCTGGACTACGCCATCAAGCCCGAGGAAGTGTGGGCCTGCACGGCCTGCGGGGCCTGCATCGACATCTGCCCGGTGGGCAACGAGCCCATGCGCGACATCCTCGACATCCGCCGCAACCTGGTGCTGATGGAGACGAAATTCCCGGATTCATTCCAGGGCGCCTACCGCGGCATGGAGCGCCAGGGCAACCCGTGGAACGTGGGCCCGGAGAGCCGGCTGGAGTGGGCAGCCGAGCTGAACGTGCCGACGGTGGAGAGCAACCCCGAGTTTGAGATCTTGTATTGGGTGGGCTGCGCGCCGGCCACCGACCCGCGCGCGCGCAAGACGGCCCGCGCCTTTGCCCAGGTGCTCAATGCCGCCGGCGTGAACTTTGCCGTGCTGGGCCGGCTGGAGCGCTGCACCGGCGACTCGGCCCGGCGCTCGGGCAATGAGTTCCTGTTCGCGCAGCTTGCGCAGCAGAATACCGAGACCCTGAATGAGGTGCTGGCCGCGGATGGGGCCGCGCCGAAGCGCCGCATCGTGGCCACCTGCCCGCACTGCCTGCACACGCTCAAGAACGAATACGGCGACTTTGGCGGCCAGTACGAGGTGGTGCACCACACCGAGCTGATCGCCGAGCTGACCGCGGCCGGCAAGCTCAAGACCGATCCCGCCAAGCAGTCCAACGTCACCTTCCACGACCCGTGCTACCTGGGCCGGCATAACGGCGTCTTTGAGGCGCCGCGCGCGGCGCTGCGGGCGGCCGGCGCGGAAGTCACCGAGCTGCCGCGGCATGGGCGCCAGTCGTTCTGCTGCGGGGCGGGCGGGGCGCAGATGTGGAAGGAAGAAGAGGCCGGCGCGCAGCGCGTGAGCGACAACCGCTTCGCCGAGGCCCAGGCCACCGGCCAAAAGACGCTGGCCGTGGGCTGCCCCTTCTGCATGATCATGCTCAGCGACGCGGCCAACACGGCCAAGAGCGAGATGCAGGTGCGGGATGTGGCCGAGATTGTGCTCGAAAACTTGGTGCAGTAGGAAAGCGGACGACAGACGACAGACGACAGACCGTAAGGCCGTAGTGGCGGCTCCGGCCCGCTATGCGTGGTGCGCGGTCCGCTGCCTTTTGTAGGAGCGGGCTCTGCCCGCGATCCCCGTTTGCGGCCCAGACGGGAACGACTGAAGCCGTGACTACGCTTCAAAAGTCTGTCGTCCATCG
>CAYUYN010000452.1:0-3468 GCA_964449185.1 uncultured Anaerolineales bacterium
CGGGCATGGGCCGGCGAACGCCCGCAACCAGGGGGCGCGCGTGGCCAGCGGCGACTGCCTCTTCTTTGTGGATGCTGATGTGGCCCTCCAGCCCGCGGCCCTGCGCCGCGCGGCCGAGGCGCTCCGCGCCGACCCCCCTTTGGACGCCTGCTTTGGCTCCTACGACGACGACCCCAGCGCGCCCAACTTTCTCTCGCAGTACAAGAACCTGCTGCATCACTACGTCCACCAGCACGCGCATAGCGTCGCCTCCACCTTCTGGACCGGCTGCGGCGCGATGCGGTTGAGCACCTTCCAGGCCCTCGGCGGCTTCGACGAGCAGACCTATCGTCGCCCCAGCATCGAGGACATCGACCTGGGCTATCGGCTGCGGCGGCGCGGCGGCGAGATCCGCCTGCTCAAGGAGATGCGCTGCAAGCACCTCAAGCGCTGGACCTTCCGCAGCCTGCTTCGCGCCGACATCCTCGAGCGCGGCGTGCCCTGGACCGTGCTGCTGTGGCGCGAAGCCCGCGCCCGCCGCACCAGCGAGCCCCTGCTGGCCACCGGCGACCTGCTGCGCCCGCCCGACCCGTCCCTGGCCCACGAGCCGCTCAAGATGGACCTCAACCTGCAGACCTCCAACCGCCTGAGCGTGGCCCTCACGGCGCTGCTGGGGTTGTCCCTGGCGGCCCTGCCCCTGGCCTTCGCGATCTGGCCTGTTGCCCTCGGGCTGGCCGCCCTCCTGCTCGTGCTCAACTGGCAGTTGTACGCCTTCTTCGCTCGCCGGCGCGGCCTGGCCTTTGCGCTGGCCGCCATCCCCTGGCACTGGCTCTACTACCTCTACAACAGCCTGAGCTTTGCGCTCGGCACCCTGCAATTTTGGCTGCGCGGCGCGCGCCCAGTAGCCGCCGATGGCGCCCTGCCGCGCGCGGCCGACCCCGAAACCGCCCTGGACGCATGAAGCGCCTCGCCATCGCGGCCGCACACGGGTGGCTGCGCTCACCAGGCTGGCCCATCTTCCTGGCGACCCTGGCCGTCTACGTGGCCCTGGTGCCGTGGATGGCCCGCGCCTGGGCTCGCGGCGGTGACGAGCCTCACTACCTCTTGGCCGCGCACAGCCTGGTGGTGGACGGCGACCTGGACTTAGGCAACAACTACACCCAGCGCGACTACCAGGCCTTCTACGGCGAGTTTTTCCTCAACCCGCACGTGCGGCTGCGCGCCGACGGCCAACAGATGCTCACGCACAATCTGGGCCTCAGCCTGCTCATCGCGCCGGCCTACGCCGCCGGCGGCCTGAGCGGCGTGCTGTACTTCCTCGCGCTCGTGGGCGCGCTTCTGGCCGCCAATGTCTATTTGCTCGGCTATGCGCTTAGCCGCAGCCGGGCCGCCGCCGCGTTGGGCTGGGTGGCCATCGCCTTCACACCACCGGTGCTGTGGTACGTCTTCCTGGTCTATCCCGAAATCATCGGCGCGCTCATCGTCGTGGTGGCCGTGCGCTATCTTGTGGCGCGACCGCCGGGCACCGCGTTGGATGGCGCGGCCGTGGCCGCGTTTGGGCTGGGCGTGGGCGCGCTGCCGTGGTTGTCCACGCGCTTTCTGCCGCTGTTTGGCCTGCTGCTGGCCTGGGCCGCCTGGCAGGCCTGGCGCAGCCGCGCCGACCGCCAGCCGTGGGCGATCGCGGTCGGCCTGGCTGTGATGACTTGGATGGCCTACCTGCTGTTCAGCCTCTGGCTATATGGTAGCGCCTCACCGGCCGCGTCCTATGCCGGGCCTATTCCGCTGGCGGTGGAGCGCTCGTTTGCGCTGCTGCGCGTGGCCCGCGGGCTGGTGGGCTGGCTGCTGGACAACCAGCGCGGCATTCTCATCAGCGCGCCCGTTTACGTGGCCGCCCTGTGGGGCAGTGCGGTGCTGCTGCGGCAGCGACCGTTGGCCGGCCTGGGCCTGCTGGCCCCGCTCGCCGCGTCCCTGCTGCCGGTGGCCGTGTGGGGCGGCTTCTGGACCGGCTGGGAATATTCGGCCCGCTTCCTGGTGATCGCCCTGCCCGTATTGGGCGCCGGCCTGGCCTATCTGTGGGCCACCGGCCGGCGCAAGGTTGTCGCGCCGCTGACCCTGCTGCTCCTGGTACCCAGCCTGCTCACCGGCATCGCCGTCATCCAGCAGCCCCTGCGCGGCATCCTCTCCAGCCCGATCGAGCTGCTCAAGCCCACCGTGGATCTCGAGCGCCTCATCCCGGCCATGGCGCGCTATGCCTTCTTGCCGGCCGGGCGCGAGGCCGGCGTGGGTGGCCCTTTGGAGCCGGAAGCCCTGGCGTCCGCGACCGCGCTGCCCATCGATAAAGCCGTCAGCGCGCTCACCTGGTCGGTGCCGGCGGGCGAGAGCGGCATCGTGCTGCGCCAGGTGGATTTGCCGGAGTTCACGTTCGGTTGGTACACCGGCCGGCTGCCCCTGGCCGCGCCGGGTGCCGCGCCCGACACCGCCGTGGCGCGCATCAAGATCTTCTCACCCAGCGGCGGCGACTACTTCTCGCAGACCATCTACGCCCGCGACCTGCCGGCCGAGGGGCCATTCACATTTGCGTTCCACAGCCCGCTGTACAATGGCTGGGGCTTCCCCCCCACCCTCCTGGTCAGCGCCACCGGGCAGAGCGAGCTGCAACTGGGCATGCTCAGCCTCGAACCGGACCGCTATCGTTCGCTGGGTCTGGGGGCCATTTGGCTGGGCGCCCTGGCCGCGCTGGGGCTGGTCGTCGTCCTCGCCGCCCGACCGCTACGCGTGATAGACAGCGCGTCCTCACATCCACGTGCCAGCGTCCACGCGCCAGCGTCCATACTTTTTCCCTTGCTCCTCTCAGCCGCGGCCATTATTTACGCCCTGCTCCCCCACCCCCGCACCTACCACACCGTCACCCTGCCGCGCAGCACGGGCGCGGTGGTGGCCGACCCCACGGCCTATGGGGGTAAAGCCATGGAGGCCAGCCCCGAGGCCGGCAACGATCCCGGCAAGCTCGCCGCCAGCCATGCTGAGCTGTACGCGCCCGGCAACTACACGCTCTCCGTCTCGATCGCGGCCTTGCCCGGCAGCCCGGCCGTGGACCCGACCGCCAGCGCGGTCTCGGTGCGCGTGCTGGCCGCCGACGTGGAATACCTGGCACAGCGTTGGGACGTGCCCGTGGGGCGCCTGCCGGCCGGTGAGGGTTATCAGAACTACAGTTTTGAGTTTCACAACCCGCGCCAGCAAGCGCTGACGTTTATTGTGGACTACGGTGGGGCGGCGGGGGTGAGGGTGGACAAGCTGGTGGTGACGCCGGTCAGATGAACAGCTCATGCCAAAGCTGTGTGCTTAGCACTCCCATCAACCGCCGGGCGTGATCGTGACGGCCGGTCTGGTGTTCGGCCCGCAGGCGCTGCACCGCGGCGGCGTTGAAGTACCCGGTGCGCGCCAGCGCCGCCTCCGTTAGCGAGGCCTCCGCCCACTCGGGCAGCCGGG
>CAYUYN010000453.1:0-3466 GCA_964449185.1 uncultured Anaerolineales bacterium
GACCGCGTGCAGGAATTGCTCAAGGTGTGCGGCCTGGACCCGCGCGTGTACACGCGCTACCCGCACGAGTTCTCGGGCGGGCAGCGCCAGCGCATTGGCATCGCCCGCGCCCTGGCCTCCGACCCGGTCTTCGTCATTTGCGACGAGCCCATCTCGGCGCTGGACGTTTCGATCCAGGCGCAGATCATCAACCTGCTGGAAGACCTACAGGAGGCCTTTGGCCTGACCTACTTGTTTATTGCCCACGACCTGGCGGTGGTGCGCCACATCAGCCAGAAGGTGGCGGTGATGTACCTGGGCAAGATCATGGAGTTTTCGGACAGCGAGGAGCTCTATCACCGGCCGCTCCACCCGTACACCCAGGCCCTGCTGGCGGCCGTGCCCATCCCGAACCCGCGGCTTGAAAAACAGCGCCAGAGCCAGCGCATCGTGCTCAAGGGCGAGATCCCCAGCCCCATCAACCCGCCCAAGGGCTGCCGCTTCAACACGCGCTGCCCGCTGGCGCAAGCCGTTTGCTTTGAGCAGGAGCCGGAGTTCCGGCACATGGGCGGCGGCCACCACGTGGCCTGCCACCTGGTAGTTTAGCCACGGGAACGTTGCGCTTATGCAGCCCAAGTCACACGCGTTTACGCAGCGCCGCTGGCTGATCCTGGCGACGGTCTTGACCGGATCGCTAGTGGGGACGTTGAGCAACAGCATGGTGAACCTGGCCGTGCCGTCGATTGTGGACCACTACCAGGTCAGCCTGAGCATGGGGGTGTGGGTCGTCACCATTTACGTGCTGCTGTTCTCCACGCTCATGCCGTTCTTCGGCAAGCTGGGGGACATGTTTGGCTACAAGCGCCTGTACATGTTCTCTATGGTTGGGCTGGTGCTGGCCTCGGTGGCCTGCGCGCTGGCGCCCAACATTGGCTGGCTGATCTTTTTCCGGGCGCTGGCGGGCGTCTTCAACGCCCCCACCCTGCCGTCCATCATGGCCATCATCGCCGAGGTCTTCCCCGCCGAGGAGCGCGGCGGCGCCTTGGGCTTCTGGGCCACGGTCAACGGCGCCGGCCACGGCTTTGGGCCGGTGATCACCGGGCTGCTTTTGTCGAAGTCTAGCTGGTGGTCGGTGTTCAATTTTGGCTGGGAGTCGGTCTTCTGGTTCAATGCCAGCCTGACCTTGGCTGGCGTGGTGATGATTGCGCTCTTCGTGCCGGCCGACTCCAAGCGCACCAGCCGGCGCTTCGATCTGTTTGGCGCCTTCACCCTGACCACGGCCATGATCATGGTCATGTTCAACCTGAGCCAGGGTCTGCAGAACATCTACGACCAGCGCGTGATCATCACCCTATGGCTCGTGTGCGGACTGCTGTTTGCGGTGTTCCTGGTCTCGCAGACCCGCATCAAGCAGCCCTTTGTGGACTTGAAGCTGTTCCGCAACCCGGGTTATGGCGTGGTCACCTTCGTGTCGAGCACGCAGCTCTTTTGCCTGTTCGGCATGCAGTTGTTGCTGCCGCTATTCCTGCTCAAGGTCCAGGGCCGCTCCAGCGAAAATGCCGGGCTGCTCATCGCGCCGCTGGCCATCAGCCTGGCCGTCATCTCGCCACTGGCCGGGCGCCTGTCGGACAAGGTGGGCAGCCGCATCACTTGCCTGGTGGGCATGGGCCTGGTGGCGCTCGGAGGCGTGGCGCTGAGCTTCTGGACCGCGCAGACCTCGACCGTGCTCATCATGCTCGTCCTGACGCTGATCGGCATCGGCATGGGCATGACCCAGTCGCCCACGGCCAACGCCGTGACCCTGGTGATGGGCAAGGAGCAGCTCGGCGTGGCGCTGGGCATTTTCAACATGCTGCGCTTTGTATCGGGTTCGCTCGGCGCGACCATTTTTGGTGCTATCCTAAGTCGAGGGGGCGCGGTGTCCGGCAACCTGGGCGCCTTCCGGCTGGACTTCTACATTTTCGCCGCGGTGGCTGGCGTGGCCGCGCTGCTGGCGCTCAAGATGCCGGCCACGCCGCGCCAGCTCGCCGCCCAGCGGATGGAGACGAAGGCGAGTATGGCGGGAGATTGACAACCGGGTGGGGGTGTGGGAGTGTGGGGGTGTGGGAGTGGAAGAGTTTGTACGCGGATAGCGTGGATTGAACGGATTACGCGGATATTTCGGGGGAAAGGGTTTTCGTGAAATTCGCGGCTGAGGGTTTAGCGGGGGTAGGCAACACAACGCAGCTTAACACAACAGCGAGTAAGGAGGTCTGAGGATGGACACGATTACGGTCAATTTCAAAATCAACGGCGAGCCCACCAGCGCTTCGGTGCCGACCAAGGACAGCCTGCTCGACTACCTGGACGAGAAGCGGCTGAGCCCGACCATCACCAACCGGCTGAGCCTGATGAAGTACCTGCGCGATGACCTGCGCCTGACCGGCACCAAGAACGGCTGCGGCACCAACCACTGCGGCAACTGCTTGGTGCTGGTCAACGGCGTGCCCAAGAAATCGTGCCTGCTGCAGATGAAGGGCCTGCAGAACGCCGAGATCACGACCGTGGAGGGTCTGACCCACAACGGCGACCTGCACCCCATCCAGGCCGCCTTCATCAACTCGGGCGGCAGCCAGTGCGGCTTCTGCACACCGGGCATGGTGATCGCCACCAAGGCCCTGCTCGAGAAGAACCCGAACCCCAGCGAAGCCGAGATCCGCAAGGGCCTCGAAGACGTCATCTGCCGCTGCACCGGCTACAACAAGATCATCGACGCCGTGAAGATGGCGGCGCGCAGCCTGGTGCAGGCCGACGACATCCAGGTGGTGGAGGCCGGTGGCCTGGGCGCCTCGGTCATGGACATCGACGGCGTCCAGAAGGCCAAGGGCACCCTGGTCTACGCCGACGACATCTTCCTGGAAGGCATGCTCTATCTCAAGGCCGTGTGGAGCGCCTACCCCCACGCTATCATCACCAGCCTGGACACCACCGCGGCCGAGGCCGTGCCGGGCGTGGTGCGCGTGCTGACCTCTAAGGATGTGCCCGGGCTAAACCGCTTCGGCGTCATCAAGCGCGACCAGCCGCTGCTGGCCGCCGTGGGCGAAAAGGTGCGCTTCATCGGCGACGCCATCGCCCTGGTGGTGGCCGAGAACGACCTGGCCGCCGAGAAGGGGGCCAAGCTGGTCAAGGTGGGCTACGAGGTGCTGCCCGGCGTCTACACCGCCGCCGACGCGCTCAAGCCGGATGCGCCCCAACTCTTCGAGGACGGCAACATCTGCAAGCACCTGGTGCACACCGTGGGCGACCCGGAGCAGGCCCTGGCCGAGGCCGACCTGGTGGTCGAGGGCCACTTCGAGACGCCGTTTGTCGAGCACGCCTACCTGGAGCCGGAGGCCGGCGTCTCCTATTGGGACGAGGAGCGGCTGGTCGTCAAGGCCCCCACCCAGTTTCCCTTTGAGCTGCGCCTGCAATTGTCGGAGATCTTCAACCTGCCCGAGGAGGGCGTGCA
>CAYUYN010000454.1:0-3465 GCA_964449185.1 uncultured Anaerolineales bacterium
CCGCTTGAGGAGGGGGCAATTCTTTCACAAGCTCACAGGGGGGCGCCCCTACGGTCGCGCGCAGCGGTCGTCGAGCCATGCGCTTTTCCCAAAACGGCGTAAAATTACGGCATGAAACGCGCCGTCAGCATCAGCCTGGGCTCCTCCAAACGCAACAAATCGGTCGAGGTCAACCTGCTCGGAGAGCGGGTGTGCATCGAGCGGGTCGGCACCGACGGCGACATGGAAAAGGCCGCGCAGCTCTATAAGGAGCTGGACGGCCAGGTGGACGCCTTTGGCGTGGGCGGCGCCGACCTGGGCCTGCTGGTGGACGACCGGTGGTACCCGCTGCACTCGGTGGCCAAGATGGTGCGCTTTGTGGAGAAGACGCCGCTGGTGGACGGCACCGGGCTGAAAAACACCCTCGAGCGGCGGGTGGCGCCCTTTATGGATAAGCACATCGGCGCGGACCTGACCCCGCGCCGGGTGATGATGACCGGCGCGGCCGACCGCTGGGGCATGACCATGTCCTTTGTGGACGGCGGCTACGAGAGCCTGTTCTGCGACCTGATGTTTGGCCTGGGCGTGCCGATCCCCATTCGCTCCACGGCCACCGTCAAGCGCCTGGCCACGGTCGTGATGCCCATCGCCAGCCGCCTGCCCTTCCACTGGGTCTACCCGACCGGCGAGAGCCAGGAAAAGAACACGCCCAAGTACGGCGAGTGGTATCGCTGGGCCACCGTCATTGCCGGCGACTGCCACTACATCAAGCGCTACATGCCCGCCCGCCTCGACGGCAAGGTCATCTGCACCAACACCACCACCCCCGAAGACGTGGAACAGTTTCGCCGTGCCGGCGTGCGCCACCTGGTGACCACCACGCCCGTCATGGAGGGCCGCTCCTTTGGCACCAACATGCTCGAAGCCGCCCTCATCGCGGCCAGCGGCCAAGGCCGCAAGCTCACCAACCCCGAGCTGGAGGCGTTGATTGACACGCTGGGGTTGGAGCCGAATCTGCAAACGCTAAATGCAGGGAACTGAGGGAAATGAAGGAAATAAGGGAACTACAGGCGCGAGCCGAAGATGACCCTCGTTGACGCGGTCGTAACGGCCGGCGGGATTCCGAAGCCCGACGAGCCACTCTATCCCCTGACCCAGGGCAAGTCCAAGGCCTTGCTGCCGATTGGCGGCGTGCCGATGGTGCAATGGGTGCTGGATGCCCTCGGCGGGGCCGAGGGCATCGGGCGCGTGGTGGTGGTGGGGCTCGACCCGTCTGACGCCGCGCTGGAATGCCGCAAGCCGCTGGGCTTCGTGCCCAACCACGGCTCCATGATCGGCAATGTCCAGGCCGGCGCCCAATGGTCGCTGGAGCAGGACGCCGCGAGCCGCTATGTGCTGGTGGTCAGCTCCGACATCCCCACCCTCACCGCCGAGATGGTCGATTGGAACGTCAACACCTCGCTTGAGACCGATCACGAGGCCTACTACTCGTTCATCCCGGCCGCCGAGATGGAGCGCCGCTTCCCCGGCTCGCGGCGCACGTTCTTTCGGTTGAAGGAAGGCCGCTTCAGCGGCAGCGATATCAACTTGTTCTCGAACTCCCTGGTCGGGCGCTATCACCCGGCCTGGGAGGCCATCGTCGAGGCCCGCAAGAGCGTGCTCAAGCAGGCCAGCCTGGTGGGCCTGGACACCCTGCTGTTAACGGCGCTGGGCCAGATGAGCATCCCCGGCGCCGAGCGGCGGGTGTACCAGCGGCTGGGCGTGCGCGGGCGGGCCTTTATTGCCAAGTACCCCGAGGCCGGCATGGATGTGGACAAGCCCCACCAGTACGAAATCGTCAAGCGCGACCTCGAAGCCCGGGGGCGCGGCACATGAGGGCGCGCTTCCTCGAAGCCGATAACCGCTATTCCAATCAGCTCCGCTACGCCGAAAAGCCCGGCCTCTTGCGGCGCCTGGCCATCTTTCTGGCGCACTCCGGCGACAGTTGGTTTTGGGGCCTGGGCTTGCTCATCGTCTGGGCCGCCGGCGACGCCGGCGGCAAGCGCCTGGCGCTGCAATTGCTGGTGGGCATTGGCATCACCGCCGTCGTCGCGCTCACGCTCAAGCGCCTCATCCGGCGCGCGCGCCCCGTGGGCGAATGGGGCGCCCTCTACCGCCGCACCGACCCCCACTCCTTCCCGTCAGGGCACGCCGCGCGCATGGCCACGCTGTTGGTGCTGGCGGCCGCGTTGGGCCCGGCCTGGCTGGGCTGGCTGCTACTGGTCTGGGCGCCGCTGGTGGCGCTGGCGCGCGTGGCCATGGGCGTACACTACCTGTCGGATGTGATTGGCGGCGCGCTGTTGGGTTTCATGATTGGAGTGGCCTTGGTGGCGGTGTACGCGCAGGCGTGGCCCGCGTATGGGTCTATGTGATTGGTGCTACGTGTTTAATTGGGAACAGGCGGTACGACGGGATTGTGTGTGGGTGTGTGACGCGAAGCGTGTGGGTGTCTTCCACTCACACACTTACACACTGCTTTTCCTCATTCTCCACTCCGCCCACAACGCCTGCGGGTGTACGCAGAGGGGGTCGGGTATCAGTGGGCGCAGTCGGCGCGCGGCGCCGGCCAGCCGCTGGAGGCGGCGCTCGGCCGCCGCACTCCAGCCAAAGCCAAACTCCTCGCGCAGGCGCGGCGGGGTGAGGCCGAGGCTGACAAAGCTGGCCCAGCGCACGGTCGGCCCGAACAGCGGCGGCGCAAACAGCGCCCGGCAAATCTCGCGCGCCGTCTCGCCCACGGTCAACTGGTCGCTGGTGAGCATCGAGTCCATGTAGGTCTGGAAGTCGTCGTAGGTGGGCGGCATCAGCTCGCGCGGCAGGCCAAAAGCGTGGCCCAGGTGCTTGCTGCTGGCGTAATATTCGGCCTTCTCTTCGGGTGAGAGCGGCCGCACAAGCAGGTCGTAGGTCACCAGCACCGAATCGATCAAGGTGGCCAGCACCCAGAGCTGGAGCAGCGGGTCATCGGCGCGGTAGGGCGTGCCGGCCAGGTAGGGCCCCACGTCTTCCGCCAGCTGGCCGTGCACGCGCGTGTGGCACTGGCGCGTATGCTGCGCCGCCGCGCGCGCCTGGGGTTGGTGCTGAAAGTTGAGCGCCGTCATGACCCCCACCGTGCGGAACAGCCGCCCCCAGGGGTTGCGCCGAAAATCACTGTGCTCGGCCACGCCGGCCGCCACCAGCGGGTGGGCCAGCTCCAGCAGCAGCGCGCGCGGGCCCGAGAGCACCATCAGCCCCTCGCGGTTGACGCGCCAGAAAATCGAGTCGGGTGAGAAGTAGCGATCGGTCTGGTTCACAGATACCCTTGTTAGATACAATACCACGCTTGAGTGCTTGTGAATTATATCGCTAATGGTGCTGGCTGCCGGGTGCGAGAGGGCGCCCACAGGGGAGGCGGTGCAAGGGCCTTCTCACGCGCTGCGTCCCTTGACAGCCGTGCCCGCCTCACCCCATCCC
>CAYUYN010000455.1:0-3449 GCA_964449185.1 uncultured Anaerolineales bacterium
CTGACCACTACCCACTGTCCCCTACAGCGGCGGCCACGGATAATTCCTGCCCGGCCCCGGTTCGGGAAACCGCGGCGCGTTCAGCAGCCGGTCGGTGCGGCGGCGCAGCGCCGTCACCTCCTCGGCCGCCAGCAGGGTCTTGAGTGCCTGCTTGAGCGTCTTGTCGTCGTCCAGGCGCTTGCGGAAGGCCGCCATTTCGGCCAGCAGGTCAGCGGGGATCGGCTCACCCGTGAAGTCCCATACCACCGTGCGCAGCTTCGGCTGCGCGTTGAAGCAGAGGCCGTGGTCAATCACCCACAGCTTGCCCTGCGTGTCCTTCAGGATGTGCCCGCCCTTGCGGTCGGCGTTGTTCACCAGGAGGTCGAACAGCGCCACGCGCGGCAGGTGCTCGGCTTTGTCTTCTTCGGAAAGGGTGAAGTAGTGGAGGTCCGGCTCGGTGTGAACAAAGAACTGCAGCGAGCCGGGACCGTGCGGGCCAGTGGTGCGGTAAACCGTCGGCGGCACAAAATGCCAGCCCAGCGCCTCGCTCACCACAAACGCCGCCACCTCGCGGTAGGCCAGCGTGGCCTGGAGGAAGTCCCACAGCGGCTGCTCGCCGCGGGTGGGCTTGTACACGGCGTAGGTCTCCCGGTCCGCGTGGGAGACCACGCTCAAGAAGGTGTAGTTAGAGCCTTCGGGCAGCAGTCCCTGGATCTCCAGCGCCCCGTCTTGCAGCAGGGTCAGCAGCGCCTCCAGGCTGATGGCTTGAGGTTCGTTGGGTTCGTCGGTCATCGCGTGCTCGGCGGCCCGTGGGCGGGTGGGGCCGGCCGGGCCGGCTAGTGTTTGTGTCCATTACTGCGCGGGCAAAAGTGCCCTTCGGGGTCCAGCGGCTGGCCGCAGTTGCCGCACGTCGGCCGGCCCTGCTTGACCAGCTCCTGCCCATAGGCGCCCAGCGCCCGCATCTGCGCGCGGGTCGCAAAGAAGCGCACCGTGCCGGCCTCTTCCGGATCGCGCCCCTCGGCCACCACCTCCTGCGCCACCAGCACCAGCAAGTCGCGGTCCTGCTCATAGCCCAGGCCGAGCTGCCCCACCCGGAAGGCGGGGTCCACCGGCACCTTAAGCTGCATGGCCGACGCCACATAGTCGGCCGAGGCCTCCGGCAGGTCGGGGAATTTTTCGATCAGCTCGGCCAGGAACTGCTCGATGCCGCTGGCCAGCGCCTCCACCTGCTGCTTCTCGACGATCACGGTCACCACGTCATCGGCGCCGTGCGCCTGCAAATAAAAAACGCGCCGGCCGGGTTGGCCGATAAACCCCGTGGTGATGGTGCTGACCGGGTTGACTTCGAGCAAATTACCCGCCATTGGCTGTATTAACCCCGTTCCGAAGTGCGCCGCCAGGTGGGCGCTCGGATCCGCTTCGGCGTTGGCCGTGCCGGTCAGTGCACACGGGAACGCCCCAGGCCTGCTGGTGGCAGGCCGCTGCCAGCGCGCCCTTCAGCGGGCCGCCAGCGGGCCGGTATCGTTCAATTTTACCAAACTCGGTTGCCCCTGCCCCAGGCGCAGGGCGGTCACGGAGGCCGTGGAAATCATCAGCCGCTGGAACAGGTCCAGCGGCAGGCCCAGGTAATGGGCCACCGCCAGCTTGATCGGGTCCGAGTGCGAAAAGACGGCCACGACGGCCTTGGGGCTGTTGTGCGCGCGCGCGATCGCGTCGATGGCGTCCACGATGCGCAGCTGTGCCCCGCGCATGGTCTCGCCGTCGGGGAACTGCATGGCCGACGGCAGCTGCTGCACCACCTTCCACAGCCTGGTGCGGCCCAACACCTTCAGGCTTTTGCCGGTCCACTGGCCGTACTGCACCTCGCCCAGCCCCGACCGGATCTCCACCTTCAGCCCGCGCGCCGCGGCCAGCGGCGCCGCTGTCTCCTGCGCCCGCTCCAACGGACTGGCGTAAATGTGCTTGATCGGCGCGCCCTTCAGGCGCTCCACCAGGCCCTCGGCCTGCTTGCGCCCGGCCTCATTCAGGCTGACGCCCTTGGTCCAGCCCGCCAGCTTGCCGGTGCGGGTGTATTCATTTTCGCCGTGACGGATGAGGAGGATCACCATTTTTCCCAGTGTACCACGTCCTCCAACGCGCGGCGTCCGCCCGGCTTCGGCGGGCGCGCGGTCAGTTCCGCGGGCGCCGGGTAGCCAAATGAGATGGCCACGTTGAGGTGCATTTCGGCGGGCACGCCCAGCAAGGCGCGCGCCTGGTCGGGCTCGTAGATGGTGGCCAGGCAGGAGCCGAGGCCCATTTCCCACGCCGCGAGCTGCATATAGCTGGCGCTCTGCCCGGTGTCAAACATGATGGCCCAGCGCACGGCGGGGTCCACCGTCACAAACACCACGCCCAGCGCCGCGCCGGCCATGTGCCCGGCATACGTGCCCATCTTGGATAGCGCCGCCAGGGTCTCGCGCTCGCGCACCACCACAAAGTGCCACGGCTGCGAGTTTTTCGAGCTCTGCGCCCGCCGGCCCGCTTGCAGGATGGCGCGCACCGCCGCCTCGGGCAAGGGGCGCTGTTCGAACTGCCGGATAGCGCGTTTGGTGCGGATGGCCTCAGAGACGTTCATCGTCAGTTCCTTGTGGGTCCGTCGGGGGTGTCCGGATCGGGTGCGGCCGCCGGCGCGTCATCGGGCGCGTCGCGGCGCTGGCGGCTGTTGCGATACAGGTACAGCACCAGGACGATCCCCACCACGACCGGGATCAGGTTGATGAGCTCATCCCACCAGCCCAACGCGCCGTGCAGGCGGGGGAGCAGCAGCAGGGTCAGCGGCATGCGGGTATTGTAGCTTGAAATGCTCGAATAAAAAGACCGTCCGGCGAAAGCGACACGCTCACCCTCGACCTTACCGCCGGCACTTACACCTACCTCTGCACCGTGGAAGGCCACAGCGAGAACATGCACGGGACGCTCGCGGTCAAGTAGGCTTACTGTTCAAGTCTGCCGCCACACTTCCCCGCCTCCCCACTTCCTGCTATCATGCCCGTCCAACCAACGGAGACCCCATGCCCCACTACAACCTCGCCTTCCTCGGCTTCGGCAACGTCGGCCGCGCGCTGGTGCAACTGTTGGAAAGCAAACGCGCCGAGCTCCAGGCGCAGTTTGGCCTCGAATACACCCTCACCGGCGTGGCCACCCGCCGCCTTGGCTGGCACGCCAAGCCCGCCGGCTACACCGCCACCGACCTGCTCGCCGGCGACGCCGGCATCGCCCTCGGCCCGTGGGACAGCCTCCGCCTCACCGACTGGCTGGCCGCTACCCAGGCCGAGGTGCTCTTCGAGAACACCTCGATGAACCCGCACACCGGCCAGCCCGCCGTGGACTACCTGCGCGAGGCCCTCACCGCCGGCGCCCACGTCATCACCGCCAACAAAGGCCCGGTCGTCCACGCCTATCACGAGCTGCGCGACCTGGCGCAAGCCAAA
>CAYUYN010000456.1:0-3444 GCA_964449185.1 uncultured Anaerolineales bacterium
CGGGCGGCGGCTGCCTGCACGGCGTGCGCCGCCCCGGGCGTGGAAATGGTCGGCGTCAGCCGGCAATCGAAGAGGCCGTCGAGATCGCTGACGCTCAGGGCGCCGAAGACCAGGATGTCGGCGGTGACGCCGGCTGCCCTGAGCGCCGCACCTTCCTCGATGTCAGCGCAGGCGAGCAGATCGGCGCCGGCCTCCTCGAGCGCCCGCGCCACTTCCCCCGCGCCGTGGCCGTAGGCGTTGGCCTTGACCACCGCCATCAGCCGCGCGCCGCCGGCCAAGGCCACCAGGCGCCGCGTGTTGGCGCGGATGGCCTGGAGGTCGATTTCGAGCCAGGTCGGGCTGGTGGGCACGGGGCGAGTATAACAGCAAGCGTTATAATCCCCCCCGCCCATGACTGCCGAAATTTTCGCCGTGCTCGCGCTGGTGGCTGGCGTCAGCCTCATGCTCATCTGGGACCGGCTGCGGCCAGACCTGGTGGCGCTGGTGCTGCTGGTAGTGCTGGGGCTGACGGGCCTGGTCACCGCCCATGAGATGTTCTCGGGCTTCAGCCGCTCGGCCGTCATCACCATCATGGCGCTCTTCATTATTACGGCCGGGCTGGAGCGCACCGGCGCCACGCGCGTGTTGGCCCAGCAGCTTCACCGGCTGGCGGGTGGGGGCGAGGCGCGGGCCGTGCTGGTGGTGATGGTCGCGGCCGCGGCGCTGTCGCTGGTGATGAACACCATCGCCGCGGCGGCGGTGCTGCTGCCGGGCGTGATCGGCCTGGCTAGGCAGACCGGCCTGCGGCCGTCGAAGCTGCTCATCCCGCTGGCCTTTGGCTCGCTGTTGGGCGGCATGGCCACCCTGTTCACGACGGCCAACATCCTGGTCAGCGCGGCGCTGGTGGACCAGGGCTATCGCGGCTACGGCGTGCTCGACTTTGTGCCGGTGGGCCTGCCCATGGCCGCGGCCGGCATCCTGTTTGTGACGGTCTATGGTCGGCGGCTGCTGCCCAGCCGTGGCCTGGGCGGCCAAACCGGCCCCGAGCGCCCGCCCGGCCACCTCACCCAGGCTTACGGGCTGCGACAGGCGGTGGCCGCCTGCTACGTCAAGCCCGGTTCGGCCATGGCCGGGCTGAGCCTGGCGGAGGGGCAGTGGGGCGAGCGGCTGTCGCTCAACGTGGTGGGCATCTCGCGCGGCGGCCATGTGAACCTGGCGCCCCAGCCCAAAGAGGAAGTGCTCGAGGGCGACATTGTGCTCTTTACGGGCGTGGTCGACGACCAGGAGCTGGAGAGCTTCGGCCTGAAGCTGACGCAGGACGGCGCCTGGACCGGGCAGTTGGCCTCGGACCAGGTGAGCCTGGTGGAGGTGGTGCTGGCGCCGCGCTCGGCCTTTGCCGGCCACACCCTGCGCGAGCTGCGCTTCCGCGAGAAGTACGACGTCACCGTGCTGGCCATCTGGCGCGAGGGCAGCACCATCCGCGAAGCCGTATCCGACATCCCCCTGCGCTTTGGCGACGCTCTGCTGCTCCAGGGCCGGCGCTCCAGGCTCCAACTGCTGCGCGACGAGCCGGGCTTCATCGTCCTGGTGGAAGACACCGGCCCCGTGCGCATCCCGCGCCGCGCCGTGCTGGCCGCCGGGCTCACGGCGCTGGCCTTGGTCCTGGCGGCCGCCAACGTGCTGCCCATCGCCGAGGCCACCTTCTCGGCCGCGGTGCTGATGGTGCTGTTTGGCTGCCTGGATATGAACGACGCCTACGCCGCCATCGAGTGGCGGGCGGTCTTTCTCATCGCCGGGATGTTGCCGCTGGGCCTGGCCATCACCAACAGCGGCACGGCCGCCTACGTCGGCGACCTGCTGGTGCGCGCGCTGGGCGGCCTTGGGCCGTTGGCGCTGGCCGGCGGGCTGTATTGGGTGGCCACCCTGCTGACCCAGGTGCTCAGCGGCCAGGTGACACCCGTGGTGCTGGCGCCCATCGCCATCGCCGCCGCCGAGCACGCCGGCGCCGACCCGCGCATCGTGGCGCTGGCCGTCGCCCTCGGCTGCTCCACCGCCTTCCTGACGCCCATCAGCCACACCACCAACCTGCTCGTCATGGGCCCCGGCGGCTACAAGTTCAAAGACTATGCCCGCGTGGGCCTGCCGTTGAGCGTGGTGGTGTTCGCGGTGATGATGGGGGCGTTAGCGCTGGCGATGCGTTAGAGCGGCGTGGAAGTATGGAAGTGTAGGGGTGTGCGAGATCGTCTCCCACACCCCCATACCCCCACACTCCCATACCGTGGTAAAGACGACTCATGTTCGAATTCGACCTCCTCCACCAATCCGCCTCCGCCCGCGCCGGCCTCTTCCACACGCCGCACGGCATCCTCCAGACCCCGGTGTTTGCGCCGGTGGGGACGGCGGCGACGGTGAAAGCTTTGACGCCCGCGCAGCTCACCGAGCTGGGCGCGAGCCTGGTGCTGAGCAACACCTATCACCTGTACCTGCGCCCCGGCGACGAGCTGGTGCGCGACTTGGGCGGCCTCCACCGCTTTATGCAGTGGGACGGGCCCCTGCTCACCGACTCGGGCGGCTTCCAGGTGTTCTCGCTGTCCAACACGCGCCAGATCGACGCGGACGGCGTGACGTTCAAGAGCCACATCGATGGCTCGCTGCACCGCTTCACGCCCGAGAAGTCCGTGGCCATCCAGGAGAACCTGGGCGCCGATGTGATCATGGCCTTCGACGAGTGTGCACCGCCCTTGGACCGCGCCTACAACGAGATCGCGCTGGCGCGCACGCACGCCTGGGCGGCGCGCTGCCTGGCGGCCAAGACCCGGCCCGACCAGGCGCTGTTCGGCATCGTCCAGGGCGGCGTCTTCCCCGACCTGCGCGTGCAGTCAGCCCGCTACCTGGTCGGCCTGGACTTCCCCGGCTATGCCATCGGCGGGCTGGCGGTGGGCGAGAGCAAGGCCGAGATGCACGCCATGCTGGAGGTGGTCAACCCCGAGCTGCCGGCCCACAAGCCGCGCTACCTGATGGGCGTCGGCTCGCCGGAAGACCTGGTCAACAGCGTCATGCGCGGCGTGGACATCTTCGACTGCGTGCTGCCCACCCGGCTGGCCCGCAACGGTGCCGCCATGCTGCGCACAGGGCGGCTGAATATGAAGAACGCCATCTTCGCCCGCGACCCCGGCCCGCTGGAGCTAGGCTGCAACTGCTATACTTGCGCCCACTTCAGCCGCGCCTACCTGCGCCATCTGGTGGTCTCCAAGGAGATTCTCGGCGCGGTGCTGCTCTCGCTGCACAACGTCCACCTGCTGCTGACCCTCATGCGCGAGATGCGGGCGGCCATCCTGGAAGACCGATTCACGGCCTACGCGGAGGCGTTTTTGCGCGATTACATGGGCGGCGAGAAAGACGACGCAAGTGTGTGACAAGGTGACAAGGTGACCGGGTGAGGGGGTGAGTCAGCTTGACCCCCCC
>CAYUYN010000457.1:0-3438 GCA_964449185.1 uncultured Anaerolineales bacterium
GCCATCCAGGGCTTCCACCCCGCCGCCGACTTCTACTCGCACTTCCACCTCATCCCCCTGCGTCCGAGCCTGTTTGCGCGGGCGGTGTTGGAGAGCCGGCCCATCCGCACGGACGATGCCATGACCGACCCGGCCCGGGTGGGGCAGCCGCGCGGTCACCCGCCGGTGCGCGCCTTCCTCGGCGTGCCGCTGCTGGTGCGTGATCGGCCCATCGGGATGATCGGCGTCGCCAACCGGCCGCACAGCTATGATGAGGGGCACGAGCGGCTGCTCGTCACCTACGGCGCGCAGGTCGCCATCGCCATCCAGAACGCCCAGCTCTACGAAGCCCTGACCGCAAACGCGGCCGACCTGGAACACAAGGTGGCCGACCGCACCCAGGAGCTGAGCGAGGCCAAGGATGCCCTGGCGCAGAAGGCCAAGCAGCTTCAGCAGTTGCTGAGCGAGACGGTGGGCGTGCAGGAGCGCGAGCGTCAGCGCATCGCGCAGGACATGCACGATGGCATCACCCAACTGCTGGTCGGCGCGCTGCTGGAGCTGCAGTCGGCGCGCGAGCGCGTGGGTTCGCGCGACCTGCGCCAGGCCGAAGAGTCGCTCCAGCAGGTGCGCGAGGTGGTGCGCCGGGCCGAGAGCGAGCTGCACCGCATCATCTACGATCTGCGGCCGCCGACGCTCGACGCGCTGGGCCTGGCTCCGGCCCTGCGGCGCTACGCCGACCGCTACCAGCAGTACTTCGGCATCGCCTGCGAGGTGCGGGTGGAGGGCCGGCCCTTCCGCCTGCCGCCGGACGCCGAGATCGGCATTTACCGCATCATGCAGGAGGCCCTGCAGAACGTCAGCGCCCACGCCCGCGCCCGCCAGGCCGTGGTGGCGGTGCGCTTTGCGCCGGCGGCCGTCACCCTGGTCGTCAGCGACAACGGCCTGGGCTTCGAGCCTGACAGCGTGCAGCCCGACGGCCAGCGCCACTTTGGGCTGCTGAGCATGCAGGAGCGCGCCGGCAGCCTGGGCGGTTGGCTGACCGTGTGGTCGCGGCCAGGGCAGGGCACGCGCATCACGCTGCTGGTGCCGCGCGGGTCGCCGGCCGTGACGGCCGACCTGCTCGCAGCGGCCGGCGCCCCGGGCGCTTAGCGCTATGGCGACCGACGGCGTGATCCGGGTGCTGGTGGTGGACGACCACCCCCTGGTGCGGCAGGGGGTGCGCAGCCTGCTGTCGAACTACGCCGACTTGGCCCTGGTGGGGGAGGCGGAAGACGCGCCCAGCGCGCTGCGGCTGGCCGAGACCGCCGCGCCCGATGTGATCCTGCTCGACATCCGCATGCCGGGCATGGGCGGGGTCGAGACGGCGCGGCTGCTCAGCCGCCAGCACCCCGCCGCCAAAATTCTCATGCTGACCTCGTTTGACGACCAGGAGTACGTCACCGGCGCGCTCCAGGTTGGCGCGCACGGCTACCTGCTCAAGAGCATCTCGGACGAAACCCTGGTCAGCGCCGTGCGGGCCGTCTACCGCGGCGAACGCGTGCTGAGCCCGGCTGTCATGGACCGCGTCGTCCAGCAATTCACCGAATACAGCCGCGAGCGTGCCCTCCACGACGCCGGTTTCTCGGACGACGAGGGCCGCATCCTGGGCTTGCTGGTGGCGGGCGCCAGCAACCCCAAGATTGCGGCGCAGCTTTACCTCTCCGAAACGACCGTCAAGCGCAAGCTCCAAGACATTTTCGAAAAGCTCGGCGTCAGCACGCGGGCGCAGGTCGCGGCCGAGGCTGTGCGGCGCGGACTGGTCTAACCAGTGCGCCTGCGTGTCTTAGTGATGAAGCCCTCCTTCGCGATTCGGACTGACTAGCGCACGAATCGGCCCGGTTGGTCCTTGCCCCGAACAGTCCGATTATGTTTGTATGTAGGGAGCACAAAAGCCTCACCCGTCTAACCCAGCCCTGCGTGTCCCCCCAAAGGAGGTCTCTGCCGCGACAGCTGCACTGTTTTGCCCGCACCCCTGCGCCCAAATCCAATTGAGGAGCTCCGTATGATCCCACCGGCTTTTGATTATGTGCTTCCGAAGACGTTGACCGAAGCCGTGGCCCTGCTCGGCGAGCACCCCGGGGCGAAGATCCTCGCGGGCGGCCACAGCCTCCTCCCCATGATGAAGTTCAGGCTGGCCCAGCCCGCCGTCCTCGTGGATATCAACAAGCTTGAAGGCCTCGCCTACATTCGCGAAGAGGGCGGCTGGCTGCGCATCGGCGCCATGACGCGCGAAGCCGACCTCGACCACTCCGACCTCATCCGCACCCGCTACCCCCTCCTCGCCGACACCACCCGCCTCATCGCCGACCCCCTCGTTCGCAACCTGGCCACCTTTGGCGGCAACCTGGCCCACGCCGACCCCGCCAATGACCACCCGGCGGCCGTGCTGGCCCTGGGCGGCCAGGTGGTGGCCGTCGGCCCGAACGGCGAGCGCGTGATCCCCATTGAAGAATTTTTCGTCGGCCCGTTTGAGAGCGCCCTGGCACACGACGAGATCCTCACCGAGGTGCGCCTCCCCGCGGCCAAGCCGCGCAGCGGCGGCGCGTATATGAAGATGGAGCGCAAGGTGGGTGACTTTGCCACGGCGGCGGTCGCGGCGCAGGTCAGCCTGGACGAGCAGGGCCATTGTGCGACGGCCGGCCTTGGGCTGACCAACATGGGCCTGCTGCCCATCAAGGCCGTGGCCGCCGAACAGTCGCTGGCCGGTCAGCCCCTGGACGAGGCCCACATTCGGCAGGCGGCCCAGTTGGCGTCGGAGGCGGCCGAGCCTTCCAGCGACATGCGCGGCTCGGAAGACTACAAGCGCTCCTTGGTCAGAACCCTCACCGTGCGGGCGCTGCGCAGCGCGGCCGCACGGGCCCGGGCCTAAGCGAAGGGACCGACAGCATGAGCACTCACCATATCCAAGTGACCGTCAACGGCAAGCCGTATCAAGCGGACGTGGAAGCGCGCCTCTTGCTGGTGCACTTCCTGCGCGAGGATCTGAGCCTGACCGGCCCGCACATCGGCTGCGACACCACCTCCTGCGGCGCCTGCACCGTGCACGTCAACGGTAAGGCCGTCAAGTCGTGCACCGTGCTGGCCGTGCAGGCCGACGGCGCGCAGGTGTCGACCGTGGAAGGCCTGGCCGCCAACGGCGCGCTGCACCCGGTGCAGCAGGGCTTCCACGAGATGCACGGCCTGCAGTGCGGCTTCTGCACGCCCGGGATGATGATGACGGCCGTGGCCCTGCTCAAAGACAACCCCAACCCAGACGCCGATGCCATTCGCTGGGCCATCTCCGGCAACCTGTGCCGCTGCACCGGCTACGTCAACATCATCAAGGCCATCCAGCACGCCGCGAAGATCAGTGGTTAGTGAACAGTGGACAGTGCATTCCGGGCTGACCCTGGTCTTACTGACCACTCACCACTAACCACT
>CAYUYN010000458.1:0-3429 GCA_964449185.1 uncultured Anaerolineales bacterium
GAAGCGTGGCAGGCATGCCGTACAGCCGAGCGGTGCGCACTCTAGAGTTTAGAGCGTTGTTGGCTGGGGCGCAATTGAGAGCCTGGCCCGTGGCAAACAATTCGGCCGATCCCCGCGCTCGGCCGGGTGTCGTCAACGGGCGCAGGTGATGATTGCTTTGGCGCCGGACGGCAGGTCGATGACATACTCACCCGCCTCACGGTGCATTTCGGCGCTGGCGCCGGTGACAATTGGCGTCTGCGACCCAGCGGCGGCGACCCGCACCTCGGCCGCTGCGCCTTCTGGCAGCGTCACCTGCACCAGCAAGCCGGGCCCGGCCCGTTCGACGCGCACGGTGATGGGACCATGCGGGGTTGGCACCTTGCCTTCGGCCCAGGTGAGGTCGCTAAGCTGCGGCGCAATCAGCGCGCGCTTGAAGCCGGGTTCCAGCGGGCGCACGCCCAGCACATAGGCCGACATGAGATAGGCTGGCAGGGCTGACCACGCGTGGCACCACGAGCGCGTCCACCAGCCCACTTGAAAGCCGCTGAATGTTTCCCAGGCTGCCGTGGCGCCCTTGTCGAGCATGTCGCCCCAACGGTCGCGGATCGCGTTGAGCACCGGCGCCATCTGGCCGCGCTCGGCCAACAGCCCGCAGGCGATCGAGTGTATCCAGGGCGTGCCTAAGCGAATCCAGTCGTCGGGACAGTCAAGCAAGTTGGGGGCAATGGCGTCGGCGCGGGCGCCTACCGCTACACCCGCCAGCAGCGCGACGATGTTGGTCGGCTGCGACACGGCCTCGCCGGCGTCCCCCGCCAGCCAAACGTCGGCGTAGGCCTGGCGATCGGCCCGCCAGCACTCGCGGTTAATCGCGTCGGCCAGTTCGTCGGCCACCCGCCGCCAGTGCTCGGCCTCCGCGGGATACCCCGCCACCTGCGCCAGCGTCGCCGTGGCGTTTAGCGCCGCCACTGCCAGGCAGCTCTCGTGCGCCAGGATGTCGTTGGGCTCGCGGGCCATGGGCGCCCAATCCAGCAAGTGCCAATAGCCGGCCAGGTCGAGGATGCCGGCGGCGTTGCGGTTGGCTTCAATGAAGCGCGCCTGCTTGGCCAGCGCCGGATAGACCTCGCGGGCGAAGGGCTCGTCGCCGGTGAGGGTGTAGTAAGCCGCGCAGCCCATCGCCCAAAACCAGCTCCAGTTGGGCAGGAGGTCGTTTTCCCAGTCGCCGGGCACCTGCGCGCCGGCGATCGGCAGCCGCTGGAGCGAGTCGGCCACCAGCAGGAGGCACCGGCGCGTCAGGCGCGGATCGCCGTGCACGGTCTGGTGCAGCAGCACGCCGGCGTGGCAGGCGTCGCTGGTCCACAGCGTCTGTTCGTAGGTTGGGCAGTCGGTGAAGGTGTCTTCGCTGCACAGCCGCAGGGTATAGACGCACATTTCCCAGATCTGGTTGAGGCGCGGGTCCGAGCAGCGGAACGCGCCCTGGATGGTCCAGGGGTATGTCGCCAGCCGCAGGCTCACGTTGTGCAGCACCGCCTGGCCCGGGTTGCCGTGGACGGCGACGATCAGGTAACGCAGCCCACGCCGCAGCGTCGAGACGTAGGACTGGCGGCCCGCCCGGCAGACATAGCGCAGGGTATTGTTAATATAGGACGTCATCTGGCGGCGTCCCTCCTGCACGGCTTCGAAGCCAAGCAGGTCGAACGTGGTGCCGGCCGGCGCCTCAAGCTCCAGCTCAATCCAGCCAATCAGCTCGCGGCCGAAGTCGATGAGATAGTGCTGGGCCTGCCCGGCGGGGACGGGGGCGACGCGGATGGGGAGGCGCGCCGGCAGTTGAGCGGCCTGGACTGGCACACTGGCGGTGATGTCCATATAGACGTCGGCCACGGGCGTGTCAGCGGCCGCCACCGGCTGCCAGGCGGCCCCGCAGCGCAGCAGTGCTTCTGGGCTGGCAGCCGTGGCCGCTGAGGCGCGGGCGGCGCCGGGAGCAACGGCAATGACCCAGGTGCCGGTTTCTCCCGGCAGCGGCGAGGCCACGGCCAAGCCATCGAGGCCGCTGGCGGTGAGCGTGAGGTCCATGTCGTGCGTCTTGCCATTCCAATCGATCAGCAGCGCGTGCTCGCCAGCCTCCAGGGTGAGCACCGCGGAGTAATCTGCGTCAGCGATTTGCCAGTCGATCTGGCGCCCATCGACCAGCACCCTGAACGAATCCGCCATGGGCGGGTCGCCGCCGGCAATTGAACAGCGCTTCAGTGTCACTGCCCCGGCTCGCGGCACGCGCAACGTCGTCGCGATCAACGCATCGACAATCTGCCGGTTCGCGCTTAGGTCGCCCGGCGCGAGGTACGGCCCGGCGTGGATCGCCGCTACGACCTCGGGGCGGCGCATCCGGCCCAACGCATGGGCCCGCACCGGGGTGAGCGGCTCGTCGGTCAGGAAGGGTATTGAGCGCGGCGACAGCGCGCCCCACGGGGCCGTGCCCAGCGGGCCGACCACCACCGCCGGCTCCCAGGCCGAGTCGTCAAAGCCGGCCACTGTCCAGCCCACATCTTCCAGCCGAGCGTCAACCTGCTCCTCCCAGGCCATCTGGCAGCCGATGCGCGGCACAGGCTGGCGGTGGGCGGTCGAGCGCTTGGTCTGCCAGCGCTCGTCGGATATGAGGCGCGGGCGCCCGTCAAGGTCGAGCTGCACGAGCAGCCCGGCGCGGCCCACCCTTTGGTGAAAGGTGCCCTCGCCCCAGTGGGACACGGCCACGGCAATGACATTCTCGCCCGGCCGCAGGTGCGGCGCCAGGTCGTAGGTGTCATACTCGTAGTGGAAATGGTAGTTGCGCGGCGGTCCATAGCCGAGGCGGACACCGTTGACGTAGAGCAGGTAACGCGTGTCGGCGCTGAGGTGCAGCCGCGCCTCGGTCAGCCCAACTGCGAGCGTGAGCGAGCGGCGGAATTGCATCAGGACATTCCGCACAGCGGGATCATCCGCGCTCCAGATCCAGTTAGCGACCAGTGTCACGGCTTAGCCTTTCTGCGAAGAAAAATCGCCCGCGGTTGGCTGAAAGACCGCTGCATGGCGAGCGAAGCTACAGTCAGCAAACTCGAAGCGCGTGCCCGGCACGCAACGCACCTTGTCCGAGAGCCTCGCCATCGAGGCGCCGGCGTTCTTGATGGCAACGGCGCCGCCAATGCCGCAGCACTGCCCGGCAGCGGGCAGCGCCACCAGGTCCAGCCCGCGCACGGCGCGCGGCGAATTCCCAACCCGCTCGCCGCGGCGTGGTGCGCGGCCAGCAGCTCCAGGTCGGCCGGTGTAAAGATTCCGGCCTGCAGGACAGCTCGGCCGCAGACAGCACCTGCGCGTGCACCCCGCAGATCACCCCTACCTGCTCGGCCAGGCGCCCGGCCGCCACTGGCTCCGCCAGCCCGTGCCGGGCCAGCCGGCGGGCGACCACCCCCGGCCACG
>CAYUYN010000459.1:0-3395 GCA_964449185.1 uncultured Anaerolineales bacterium
GTCGGGCAAGCCGCGCCGCAGGTCCCACAGCACGCTCACCAGAGCCGCCGCCAGCACCAGCGCGCCCAGGGCTGCCACCACACCGCGCCAGCCCAGCCCGGTCTCCACACGCACCGGCACTTCCCCGGTGGGCGGGGCCGGCGTGCCGGCCACGGCACCGTCCGCATAGGCCAGGGCCGGCTGGGCCGGGGTTGGCTCAAACTCCACCCAGCCGTAGCCAGGGAAGTACACCTCCACCCAGGCGTGCGCCGATGCGCCCGGCACGCGGTAAGCCCCGCGCTCAAAATCATACTCGCCCATGGCATAGCCGGTGGCCACCCGCGCCGGCACGCCCTGAGCGCGCAGCAGCACCACCATGGCCGAGGCGAAGTGGCTGCAGAAGCCGCCGCGCGTCTCGAAGAGGAAATAGTCCACCGCGTCCGCGCCCTCGGGCGAGAGGGGCACCTCCAGGTCATAGGTGAAGCCGCTGCGCAGGTAGTCCTGCACCAGGCGCGCGCGCTCAAAGTTGTCGGTGGCGCCGGCCATGATTTCGGCCGCCAGGTCGCGCACGCGCGGGGGCAGGCCCGGCGGCAGTTGCAGATAAATTTCGGCCAGCCACGGCGGGTACTCGGCCGGCGCCGCGCGCAGCTCGGCCACGGTCACGCGGGTGGCCCAGGAGGTCACGCCATACAGCGAAGCCGGCCCGCGCACCAGGGCGGTGCCGTCCGTCTGCGGCCCGACGACCACCCGCGCGCCGTCCGTGGCGCTGACCGGCACGCTCACCGCGAAGAGCGCCTCGTCGTGCCCGGCCACGATCTCAAACTGCTGGCGCAGCGCATAGCGGCCGGGCGGCGCCAGGCCGGCCTCCACAAGCGGCGGCTCGGCGAAGGGCTGATCCAGGCTTTGCCAGCCGGTGCCGGTATAGTTGGCAAACAGGCCGCTGCGCCAGTAGTGCAGGGGCACCCGCGCACTTGCGACCCGCGCGCGGCCGGCCTGCGGCGGCACGGGCGGGGGGTCGCTCACCCGCACCCACATTACCGTATCCAGACTCTGATCCAGCGGCGCGCCGATCCGGCTCAGATCGGGGGTCACGGCGCGGCGGGCAACGGCCCCTGCGCGCGGCGGGCTAACGCCCGAGAACAACTGGCTGGCCGTCTCGGCCGCCTGCTCCTCGGAGGCGCGCAGCAGGCCGCGCAGCACCTCCCAGCCCTTGGGCGTGGCGGCCAACGGCGCGATGCCGGCCAGCAGCCCAACCAGCAGCATCAGCACCACACCCGGCCAGAGCCAATCGAAGCCCAGGCTGTTGGGGTGGTCGACACCGCGCCGCGTCCAGTCGGTGTACAGGCGGCTCAACACCGCCCCCAGCACCAGGGGCACGGCCAGCAGAAGATAAAGCCACAAGGCCTGCCACGCTTGCCCGCTGAGGTTGAGGTTGGCGGCCAGAATGAGGCCCAGAGGCGCCGCAGCCGCCAGGCTCTGCTGCCGGCGCAGACGGCTCCAGGCCAGCCAGGCGCTGGCCGCCCAGGCCAAAAGACTCAGCAGAAAGACAAACAGGCCGGTGTCCTGCACGGGGTCGCCGCTGGCAAGCGTGCCCAGCCAGCCGCCGGCGCGCGCCAGCCAGGTGAGCGAGCGCAGGTGCAGGGTCCACACCCAGTCGCCGAAGCCAAGCCCCGGTCCCGCCGGAATGACATAGCCCACCTGCTCGATGGCGACGGCGAACAGCACACAGGCGAGATAGGCCGCGGCCCAGCGCCCGCTGAAGCGCGAGCGCGCCAGCAGCACGCCCAGCGCCAGCCCCAGGAACATGCCCGGCAGCACCGCCACCCCCGGCACCCATTCGGCCGAGTCCAGGCTGCGGCCGGCCAGCAGCACCAGGCTGGCGCACAGGCACAGCGTCAGGCCATCACGGCGCGCGACGTCCAGCGCCCAACGCAGATAGCGCGGCAGCTCGACGTCGGTTTCGTCAGCCACGCTGCTCATTGGCTCCACCGCTGCCGAGCGGTTCCGCCAGCCAGCGCCGCGGGGTTTGCCGGGCCACCGCGCGGCCGGTGCCCAGGGTCATAAACTCCCAGCGCCGCAGCGCGCCATACACCGGGCTCACTTCGCCCAACTCGCCGCGCCGCACCACCTGCGCGGCCACGCCCTGCTCGGCCAGCGCCAACACGCAGGCCCGCACCTGGCCCTGGCCGCCAAACGTGGCGGGGTCAATCAGCAGGCAGTCCACGCCGCGGCTCTGCCCCAAGGCGCGCAGCGCGCGCGGCCAGGCGGCCTCGAGCGAGGGCGTAATCACGACGAGACGATGACGTGTCGAAAGCGGCGCCTGGAGCTGCGACACGGCCTCGGCCAGATCGAAAGGACAAGTCGGGTGCAGGGGCGCCAGCGCGCGCAGCAGCGGCCACAGGTGCGGGCGGCCCACCTGTGGCCGCACCACGCTCACCGCGCCGGTGTGGGCCAGCAGGCCCACGGCAAGCCGCCGCCGCAGCAGGTGCTCGGCCAGCGAGGCCGTCAGCAGCACCATCAATTCCTCGGTGGACTCGGCGGGAAGATTGGGATCAGCGGCGGGCAGGGTCAGGTGAACGCGCGGGTCAAAATCGAGCAGCAGCCAAATGGTGGAGGTGGCCTCGGGCTCGAAGACCTTGGTGAATAGCTCAGCGTGGCGCGCGCTGCTGGGCCAGTGGATGTGGCGCAGCGCGTCGCCGGGGGCGTAGGGCCGGGTGGTGACGGCGTTGAGGGTCTCGGCTCGCAGCGGCTGGCGCAGACGGCGATGGTCACCCAACAGGCTGGTGTGGGGCTGCAAGTGCGGGGGCAGCGGCGCCAGGGGCGGATAGACCAGCAGCTCCTGCCGCTGGGCATAGACCTGCCTGACGAGGAAGAGGCCCAACGGGTCGCCCAGGCGCAGCTCCCACGGGCCCAGGTTGAACAGGCCGCGCCGGGTACAGACCGCCTCGGCCCGCCACCGGTTCTCGCTCTCGCCGTCGGCCGCGCGCACGCTGGCGATGGAGTAGCCGGGCAGGTCCGACAAGTCCACAAACTCGGCCCACAGCACCGGCAGCCGGCTGCGGTTGCTGAGGGTCAGGCGCTCTTCAAGCGCATCGCCCACCTGCACCGCGGCATAGTGCAGTTGGCGCTGAGCGCTGACCCCGCGCGCCATGGCGCGCGCCCACAGCCAGGCGAAGACGAGCAGCGTGCTCAGGCCGGTCAGGCCGATGGCGGCCACCGCCGTGGGCGCCGCCAGATACCAGGCCAGCAGGGCGGCCCAGGCGACGAACGGCCCGGCCTGGCGCAGCTCGATGGTGGTCGTGCGCCCACCGTGGGTGTAGCGCCGCAGCCGCAGGGGACTGCGTAGTAATGAGAGTAAAAGGCGCTTCATGACGTTCCAGTCACCTGGTCATTCTACAACACGGACCTAACCCCCC
>CAYUYN010000460.1:0-3389 GCA_964449185.1 uncultured Anaerolineales bacterium
GAAGACACCGGCGCCGAGCAGATCATCGTGGCCAACCCCGACCAGGCCGTCCTCATCTTTGCCTGTGCCCAGCCCGACCCCCACCTGCGCATGCTCGACCGCTTCCTGGTCACCACCGAGGCCAACCGCCTGCCCGCGCTCATCTGCGCCAACAAGGCCGACCTGGTGACGCCCGAGCGGGCGCGGGAGCTGTTTGGGCTGTACGAGTGGCTAGGCTACGGGGTGCTGTATACGTCCGCCGCCACCGGCCAGGGGCTGGAGGCGCTGCGGGCGGCCACGACCGGCAAGCTGTCGGTGTTCACCGGGCCGTCGGGGGTGGGCAAGTCCAGCCTGCTCAATGCGCTCCAGCCGGGGCTGGGCCTGCAAGCCAAGGCCGTCTCGCAGGCCACCTTCAAGGGCCGCCACACCACCGTCTACTCCGAGCTGCTGCCGCTGGTCGGCGGCGGCTACGTGGCCGACACCCCCGGCCTCCGCTCGCTCGGGCTGTGGGACCTGGAACCGGAGGAGCTGGACGGGTATTTTGTGGAAATCAAGCCGTTTGTGGAGCAGTGCGAGTTCAGCGACTGCACGCACACGCACGAGCCGGGGTGCGCCGTGCGCGCCGCGGTGGCGGCGGGGCACATCGCGCTGTCGCGGTTTGAGAGCTATCAGCGACTGCGCGCCGGGGACCAATGAAAGAGTGATGGGGAACCCCCTGTCAATGCAATATCCTTGCCAAGTTTATGGAATCCTGTAAAACAGTTGACTTTACAGGCTATTAGGTCTATATTGGAATCTGGTTTGATAAACGTGGTTCCCAATTGAGGGTGACTTAGGTCCGGGGGACCTGGGTGGGGGGGTGACTGTGGTCACCTCAGGCTGGGGCAGGTGTCCCAACTGGTTTGGTAGGTCTCTGCGCATTTCACTGGTAGCTCAGACAAGTCCATAGCCGCACCAACGCTTCCCACCGGGCCGACCTGGCCCGACCGTTGAAAAAGCGCTCGTGATTCGACTTGCAGCGGGCTTAGACAACCCGGGGGTATTGCCGTGAAACGCTACATCACACTAACGGGCATTTTTGGCGCGCTGCTGCTGACGTTCTTCGCGGCCCTGCCCTTCCAGGCCCGGGCGGCCCAGTCGCCCGACGATCCCCAGTTCTACCCCGAGACCGGCCACACCGTCCGCGGTCCCTTAGTCGAATACTTCAACCTCACCGGCGGCGTCAACCAGCACGGCTTCCCCATCACCGATGAATATGTCGACCCACAGACCGGGCTGCTGGTGCAGTACTTCGAGAAGTCGCGCCTGGAGTGGCACCCGGGCAACCCCGACCCATACAAGGTGCAGCTCGGCCTGCTGGGCGATGAGATCGGCAAGCGCACGCCGCCGGTGACCATCGCGCAGATCCCGGCCGCCAACGAACCCAACTGCCTGTACTTCAACGAAACCGGGCACACCGTGTGCTATAACTTCCGCGAATACTTCCTGCAGAACGGCGGGATCGACCGCTTCGGCTATCCCATCGGCGAGTTCACCGTGGAAGGCGAGCGGATCGTGCAGTACTTCCAGCGCGCCCGCATGGAGTGGCACCCCGAGAAGCTGTCCGGCCAGCGCATCCAGCTCGGCCCGGTGGGCAGCCTGCAGTACCGCCTGGCCGGGCTCGATAAGCGGCGGCTGGCGCCCAATTACCAGGCGGCCAGCGGCAATGGCAGCGCCAGCAGCGTGCGCGCGCTGGTGGCCCGCGGCTCGGTCATCAGCTCGGTGGCCGTCTCCCAGGGCACGCAGACCACCTTCATCTATGTCACCGACCAGCTCGGCAACGCGCTCAACGGCGCCGCCGTGACCCTGGTGGTCCACTACGCCCATGGCGATGTGGTCTACACCCTGCCGCCCACCTCGGCCTCGGGCACGACCTTCCGCACGTTCCAGGTGCCGACGGTCAAGGCCGGCACGATTGTGTCGATGGACTATATTGTGTGGTATGGCGGCGTGACGACGCAGACGCGGACGAGCTATATGGTGTGGTACTAAAAAAGTAGTTGCTATTTCGTATTTAAGAAAATGCGGGGTGGTGGGTCGCCGGTGAAACCAGCGACCCACCACCCCGCATTGTTATGTTGCCCCTAGCCCGGCCAGGGGGCTGGTATAATCGGCCCCATGCGGACATTGGTGTCTCGAAATGGACGGGGGAATGGGTGGGTATTGGCGCTGGTGGGGCTGGTGGTGTTGGCCCTGCTCGGCAGCCTGGTGACGGCGTGGGCTTACGAGCACGACACGCGCGTGCGCTTCCGGCTCCAGGAGCTGTACGGCAGGCTGCGCGGGCTGGTGGTGGAGCAGCCCGTGGTGGTGCCCACGGCGGTCAGCGTGGCGGGGCTGCCCACCTTCGCGCCGACGGTGACGCCCACCGTGGCCCCCACGCCCATGCCGGCGGCGGCCAGCGACACGGACACCCCCATCCCCACCGCCACGGCCGCGCCGCCCTCGCCCACCCCCCTGCCCGGCGCGGTCAACCTGACCGGCTTTGTCCACGAGTATCAGCTCTTCAATAACTGCGGCCCGGCCTCGCTGGCCATTACCCTGAGCTACTGGGGCTGGGACGGCTCCCAGAAGACCGCGGCCACGGTCCTCAAGCCCAACCAGGACGACAAGAACGTCTCGCCCATCGAGCTGTACGACTACGCCGTCACCCAGGGCTACGACGCCTACATCCGCGTCAACGGCAACCTGGACACGCTGCGGCGCTTTATCGCGGCGGGCTACCCGGTGCTGGTGGAAAAGGGCTTCAACTGCGAGAAGGGCGAGAACTGCAGCGGCTGGTTTGGCCACTATTCCGTCTTTGCCGGCTACAACGATGAAGAGCGCTACTTCATCATGCAGGACTCGTATCGCGGCCCTAACTTGAAGATGGGCTACGACAAGGTGCTGGAGAACTGGCGCGCCTTCAACTACCTGTACCTCGTGCCGTTCCCGGCCGGGCCGGAACACGATGCCAAGGTGCGGGCGCTGCTGGGGCCGGCGGTGGACCTGGAGCTGAACTACAAGGAAGCGCTCGAGTATGCCCAGGCCGAGGCCGCCTCCACCACCGGCGAGGCACAGGCCATGGCCTGGTTCAATGTGGGCACCAACCTGCACTACATGAACGACTATGCCTCGGCGGCGCAGGCCTACGACCAGGCGCGCGAGATCGGCCTGCCCTACCGCATGCTGTGGTACCAGTTTGGCCCGTACCGCGCCTATTACTACATGGGCCGCTACCAGGAGGTGGTGGACGTCGCCAGCTTCGCCATCGACAGCGTCAACACGGTGCCGGGGCTGGAAGAGGCCTATTACTGGCGCGGGCTGTCGGAGATCGCGCTGGGCCAGCAGGATAAGGCGGTGGAAGACTTCCGCACGGCGCTGGCGAGGCACCC
>CAYUYN010000461.1:0-3371 GCA_964449185.1 uncultured Anaerolineales bacterium
TGGTTGGCGCGCAGGGCCTTGAGCCAGACGGGCAGGTCGGCCTCGGGCGTGGCGCCCACGGCTGGGCCGATGCCGCGTTTGCTGGTGGGCCAGACCGGCGCAGCCGGCGGTTCGCCGGCGGGCGGCACGCTCACCGGCGGCGCGGGCGCGGGTGGCTCGGGGGCGGCTAGTGCGGCGGGTGTTTCCACGACCGGTGTTTCCATGCCCGATATTTCGGGCCGCACGCTGGGCCGGGTAAAGGTGCGCGGGGCCGCGGCCACCTCGCGCAGCCAATCGGGCACCTCTTCATGCGGCTGCATCGCCTTCAGCCAGTCGGGCAGGTCGGCCTGGGGCTCCGCGGGCTTGGGGGCAGGGATCTGCGGCGGCAGGCCGCCCTCGGGCGGTGTGAGCCAGTCCGTCATCTTCTTGCGGCGCGGCTTGGCCGGCGGCGCCAGGGTCTGGTCAGCCGGCTGAACCGCGCCGGGTTCAGCGTCGGTGGCGACCGAGGGTTGTTCCGGCAGGCCAGGCGCAGCCGCTTCTATCGGCGGTGTGACCGGCTCGCTCATCTCCGGCCGGGCGGGCGCGGGGGTCTCCGCCGAGGGCGGCGCCGGCGGCGCGTTGATACGATCGGTCATCTTCTTGCGCGGCCGCTGGGACAGGGCTGGTTTGGGCTTCGGCTGGTCGCGCTGGAGCCAATCGGGCAATTTCTCGGGCACGCTGGGGGCAGGCTCGGCCGGCGGCTCTTCGGCTGGCTCTGCCATGAATTCGGCCGGCACCGGCGCTGGGGCCGCGGCCGACGAGCGCAAATTGGCCAGCCAATCGGGCAAGCTGTCGTCGGTCGTGGCGCGCGGCGTGTCGGCCGGGGGCGGCGGCTCGCGCCGCAGCCAGGTGTTTTCTTCTTCGGCCGGGGCATCGTTCACCGGCTCGGTAAACATCCAATCGGGGTCGGGCGCGGCGGGGGCCGGGCTGCCCGGCACGAGCGTGTCCGGGCCGGCTCCACTCACGCCGCGCAGGCGGTTCATCCAGGCGGGGGCCGGAGCGTCCGTTGGCGCCTGAGCCTCCCCCTCTGGTTCGTCGTCGTCGTCAAAGGTCTGCGTGGAGCGCAGGCGGGCCAGTGGGTCCGCGGGCTCTGAGGCGGTGGTGTCCGGCGCGGCGGGGGGCTGCGCGGCCAGCAGCGGCTTGAGCCGCGCCTCGCAATATTGGCAGTGTTCCCGGTGGTCGGGGTTCGAACGGCCGCAGGCCTGGCAGCGCACGGTGTTGGCCGGCGGCCGGATCAGGGTCTCATCCGCGGCGGCGGCCACCACGGGCGTCAACCGCGCCTCGCAGTATTGGCAATTCTCCATAAAATCTGGATTGGGCTTGCCACAGGCCTGGCAGCGGATGATGGCCATGGCGGCTTAGTCCCCGTAGGGCCGGTCGAGCCCCAGCAGCAGGCGCAGCCCGGTGGCCACGGCACCCAGGGCAATGCCCAACAGCAGGCCGCGGGCGCCGGCGATGGCGGGCACGCGCGTGAGCGTGCGCACCACATCGTGCAGGGTGGTGCCGGCCAGCAGGGTGGGGTCGGGCGCGCCCGCGGGCCAGGGCGCCAGCGCAATCAGGGCCAGCACCGCGCTGACGACAAAGACCACGATCATCAGCGAGGGCGGCCCGCCGCGCTTGAGGCGCAGCAGGCGATAGCCCGCATAGACCAGGAAGAAGGCAATCAGCGCGGCCAGGGAGGCGCCGCCGGCCGAGAGCAGGTAGGTGAGGAACCAGCTATTGGCGGCGCTGGCCGCGCCCTGGCCCCAGCCCAGGAACGGCGCCACGAGGTTGCCGACCAATACGGCCAGGAAGCCCAGCACCACAAAGACGCTGTACAAGCCGCCCGGCGCCTGGTTGGCGAACTTGCGGCTGTGCACGATGAGCAGATTGAGCGCGCCGGCCAGCACGGCCCAGGCCGCCAGCAGGCTGACCAGCGAGACCAGCGCCAGCCGCAGCCCCACCAGCAGGTCGAGCGGGATGAAGTAGGCCAACAGGGTCACGAGGCCCGTGCTGACCGCAATGACCGTGGCGATGAGGTTGAAGACGCGCAGCTGAGTGTTCATCCGTGCTCGCGGGCGGTCAGCCCGACCCAAACAACGCCAGCAGTCGCGGCATGTCGGCCACCGTCCGGAAGATCACCCCGGCGAGAATGGCGCCGCCTATTACCAGGCGGATCACGTCCTGCGCCTGCAGGCTCCCCACGTGGGCCGGCGCGCCGGCAATATAGGCGCCGCCCGCAAAAAGGTCTTCGCCGATCAACGGGTGGTCGGAGGTGGCAAACAGCATTGCCTGCGCGGCCGGGTTGTCCGACCCGGCCAGGGTGGTCACACCCTGGCGCTGAGCGGCCTCGGACAGCAGGACGGCCTCGCTGTCGACCGACCCGATCAGGATCGTGCCGGCCACGGCCTCGTCTTTTTGCAGGGTGGTCTGCGCCGCGCCAAAGGCAATGGGCGTCAGGCCGGCCACCTGGGAAGAGTAGGGGTCGTAGCGGGAGAGCGCATTCTGCCGCGCATACACGTTGCGCAGGGTGTCCTGCGCCAGCAGCATGGTGGCGCCATCGGCGCTGGTGACGATGGGGGGTTTGTCGCTAACGGCGGCGGCCGCGGAGATTTGGTCGAGCACGGCCATGCCGGCCAGGGTGGCGGCGGTGCTGGCATTGCCCAGGCTGCCCGTGCCCAGCGAAATGTGCAGTCGGCGGCCGGTCTCCACCGCCTGGCCCACGGTCTGCGGCAGGGAGTGGAAGGCTTCGATGCGGCGCAGCCCGGGCGGCGCAGCCCGGCGGCGCGCGGCCCGCACCGTGAACACGCCGATGAGGCCGGCAAAGACGACCAGCAGGCCCAGTCCCACGAAGTCCACGGCCAGGAAGTCCACGGTTAGCTCATCCCCCCGCTTGTCCGCGCAGCCGCCCGACCAGGCCGCTCACCGCCTGTGGGTCTTCCAGCAGCCCGGCCCACGTCAACAGGCTGGCGCCCGAGCCAAACGGCTCCACCACCGGCGCGGCGAAATACAAAGCCTGGGCCCCGAGGAAGGTCAACGGACCACTGCTCTCGAGCAGCTCGGCGGCCAGGCCGGCCACGCCCCAGGCGCGCAGTGTCTGCACGACGCCTGCCAGCGCGGCCTGTTCCCCACCCGGCTCTGCCTGGATCATGGTCGGCGAGTATAGCACAATGAGAATCGCATCGCGAATGTCAAAGCAAGACTTTTGGCGGCACGAAATGCCAAGCTGTGGCGTTAGATGCAAGTAGAGTGCCAACCCTTGGCGGGATTGTACTGCCGGTGAGTCTGAGATGCAAGCGGCCATTTGGCTGGGTGCATCCGCCGATGGTGGTTGGTTGTCGACAAGGCGCCGCGCACGAAAGCAAGACCCTAAG
>CAYUYN010000462.1:0-3367 GCA_964449185.1 uncultured Anaerolineales bacterium
AGAAAGCAACATTTTGGGATTTTTGCATTTGTTGGACATAAGGCGCGGGCTGGCCTGGGCCGAACATATGGCGGGTGCAGAGGGTGTCGCGGCTGTAGCGACATTTTACAAACTCGTTTTCAATGCGCGCGGCCTATACATAATCCGGTTGGCGCCGCAGTAGCGGCCACGAAGAAACTTTGCGCGAGTGCGGGACTGCGCTGGCGTGTCTGGGTTGGTAAGGTGCGGCCGGGCAGAGGCGTGGAACGGGCCACGGGTTTGATTGAGCATAGGCAAGAATTGTTGCAGCAGCAAGAGGCAATCTCAGGGCAGCGGCGGGGGAGCGGGGGATTGCGGTTTCCAGCGGATTTTGAAGCGGATTGAGCGGATGGTTGAGCGAGGAGCTAATGTGGCTGGTGAGGGCACGGGGTGAGTAAGGTGACTACCCGAGGCGACTTTTCAAAGAAGAAGACCCGAAGGGTTTTAAAAACCCTTCGGGTCTTGTCTGGTCCCGGGCCGGCGCTGGGCAGCCTGGGCCAACCGGCAGTATAATCAGCGCGCTGCGCAGCCAGTTCTTTGCAGATTGATCAGCGGGCGGCAGTGCCGTAGGGGCGACACAGGTTCCGGGACAGGTTGCGATCCGGGCCGTTCGCCGCGCGGCGGGCGGCCCGGTTGTTGTTCCGGCACGCGATGGGAGCGGCATGGCACAGGTCGTCATCGAGAACCCGATTCTCAACTCCGCCTTTGAAGAGCCCACGCGCCACTTCCGCTTCACCGAGGACGGCATCACCGACGAGATCGAGCCTGGCCGGCGGGTCAGCTCTTACTTCATCCCCATCCCGCGCGCCAAAAAGAAAAACCCCAAGCAGCTCGGCTTTGAAACCGAGTGGACCGCCGACCGCATCAAGCCGAATGACTTTATCAACAAGGTGCGCGAGCGGCTGGCGCTGTGGCGGCAGGGCGGCTACCCGGGCCTGACGCGCACCAGCGCGGCGCTGCTCGACTATTGGAAGCGCCCCGACCGCGAGCGGCGGCTGTTCTTCTGCCAGATCGAAGCGCTGGAGACCCTCATCTATGTGACCGAGGTGGCCGGCCGCTACGGCGACGCCTGGATTGAAAACGACCTGCGCCAGCAGAACGCCGGGGCCAACCCGCTGCTCTACCGCCAGGCGGTGAAGATGGCCACCGGCAGCGGCAAGACCGTGGTGATGGCGATGATCATCGCCTGGCAAACGCTGAACAAGCTCGCCAACCCGCAGGACGCGCGCTTTTCCGACACGTTCCTGATCGTCACGCCGGGCATCACCATCCGCGACCGGCTGCGCGTGCTGCTGCCAAACGACCCGCAGAACTACTACCGCCAACTCGACCTGCTGCCGCCCGAGCGCCTGGTGGCGCTGGGCCAGGCCAAGATCCTGATCACCAATTTTCACGCCTTCAAGCCGCGCGAGAAGTTCGCGGCCGGCAAGCTGACCAAGCAAATCCTGACCAAGGGCGAGGCGCGCGGTGGAGCGAGCGCTTTTGTCGAGACGCCCGACCAGATGGTGCGGCGGGTGTGCCGCGAGCTGGGCAGCAAGAAGAACATCCTGGTGCTCAACGACGAGGCCCACCACTGCTACCGGCGCAAGGTGGAGGACGAGGCGGACGAGGCGAACGCGCAGCCGCTGACCGGCGACGAGCGCAAAGAAGCCTTGCAGCGCGAAGAGGAGGCCCGCATCTGGATCTCGGGCCTGGAGGCGGTCAAGGCCAAGCTGGGCGTGAAGGTGGTCTACGACCTGTCGGCCACGCCGTTCTTCCTGCGCGGGTCGGGCTACGCCGAGGGCACGCTCTTTCCGTGGGTGGTGTCGGACTTCGCGCTCATCGACGCCATCGAGGCCGGCATCGTCAAGGTGCCGCGCGTGCCGGTGGCCGACGACGCGATGGGCGGCGAGCAGCCCACCTACCGCGACCTATGGCTGCGCATCCGCGAGGCGCTGCCCAAGAAGGGCCGCAAGACCGGCGCGCTCTCGGGCGAGCCCAAGCTGCCGGTGGAGCTGGAAGGCGCGCTGCAAAGCCTGTACGGCAACTACGAGCAGTATTACCGGCAGTGGGAGCGCGGCCGCGCGGCGCGCGCTGATAGCGGCGATGGTGAGGCTATCGCGGGCACCCCGCCGGTCTTCATCGTCGTGTGCAACAACACCAACGTCTCGAAGCTGGTCTTCGACTACATCGCCGGCTGGGAAAAGACCCTCAAGGGCGGCGTCAGCGTGCCCGTCCCCGGCAAGCTGGCGCTGTTCAGCAACGTGGACGGCCAGCGCTGGCACACGCGGCCCAACACCATCCTGGTGGACAGCCAGCAGCTCGAGTCGGGCGAGGGCCTAAGCGACGAGTTCAAGCAGATCGCGGCGCGCGAGATTGAAGAGTTCAAGGCCGAGTACCGCGCGCGCTTCCCCGGGCGCGACACGGCCGACCTGGACGACGCCGACCTGCTGCGCGAGGTGATGAACACGGTGGGCAAACCCGGCAAGCTGGGCGAGCAGGTGAAGTGCGTGGTGTCGGTGTCGATGCTGACCGAGGGCTGGGACGCCAACACGGTGACGCACATCCTGGGGGTGCGCGCCTTTGGCACGCAGCTCCTGTGCGAGCAGGTGGTGGGCCGCGGGCTGCGCCGCATGAGCTACGCGGCGAATGCGGACGGCATGTTTGAGCCCGAGTACGCCGAGGTCTACGGCGTGCCGTTCTCCTTTATCCCCAGCGCCGGCTCGGCCAGCGACCCTAAGCCCGGCCCGACCCCGACCCGCGTGCGCGCCCTGGAAGACCGCGCGGAGTGTGAGATCACCTTCCCGCGCGTCACCGGCTACCGCTACGAGCTGGCCGGCGAGACCCTCAAAGCCGAGTTTGGCCCCGAGGCGCATTGGGCGCTCTCCACCCAGGACCTGCCCAGCCGCACCGAGGTCGCTTCGATCATTGGCGAGGCGCGCGTCCACGAGCTTTACGCGCTGCGCGAGAAGCGGCTGCCGGAAGTGGACTTTGAGCTGGCGAAGCTCCTGCTGGAAAATCACTTCCGCGATGAGGACGCGGAAGGCGAGCGGGACGGCCTGCGCCCCTGGCTCTTCCCGCAGCTTCTCGGTCTCACCCGCCGCTGGCGTCAGGAATGCCTGACCCTGAAGGACAATGCTTTCCCGCAGATGCTATTGATCAGCGGCCTGAAACACGCCGCCGCCGACCGCATCTACCGCGCCATCGTGGCCGGCGACCCCGGCGAACACACCCTCAAGCCCATCCTGCGCCCCTACGACCCGCTCGGCTCTACCCGCTACGTGGACTTTGACACCATCCGCCCCACCTACCGCACCCGCGCCGACAAGTGCCACATCAGCCACGTCGTGGCCGACACCGGCACGTGGGA
>CAYUYN010000463.1:0-2056 GCA_964449185.1 uncultured Anaerolineales bacterium
ACCAGGGCCAGGAACGAGAAGCGCACGCGCGTGGTGGCGGTGACGCGGATGAGCTTGCGCTGGAACCCGGTGGGACCCGAGCACATGGCCGGGTCGTGGAAACCGGCCGGCACTGGGTCGTTCCGGTCCACGCAGGCGCTGAGCACCAGGGTATCGGGCACCACGCCGTTCAGGCTGACCACCTGGCGGGCGGCGGCATAGAGCTCATCATAGGAGCGGCCTTCGCGAAACTGTGAGGCGGCGGCAATCGCGGCCGCGTCGACGGCCCGGCGCAGATGGCCCATGCCGATGAAGAGCGTGCCGGCATCCACGGTCAGGCCGACAAAGGCCAGCAGACCGATCATGCCGACGGCGATGATGATGAGGGATTGGCCGCGCTCGCCGCGCCGCGCGGGACGCGAAACGGGCGGACGGGGCTGGCGGCGGGCGCGAAACAGGCTGGGCATGGTTCTACCTATCGGGTGACCGTCACGAGATCGGACGAGCAGTTATTGGCGCCCGAGGTATTGTCCCAAACAGCGACCAGGTCAAAGGTCAGGCCGCCGGTGACGCTGAAGTTGAAGATCAGGACCAGCGGCTCGCTGGAGGCATTCCCAATCACGCGGTCATCGGAGACACCGGTCCAGTCGCTGTTGATGGTGGCCGGGTTGAGGAAGGTGCGCGTGCTCCAGATGGAGTTGGGGCCCAGGTCGATGTTGATAAGCTCGCGCGAGGGCTGCTGCGGGAAGGACCAGGCAATCTGGATCTCGACCAGGCGCCGCGAGCTGCCCGTATCGTTGGTAAACACCCAGGCCACATCGTCGCCGCCGGCGGGTGTGCCTTCCTGGCCAGCCACGCAGCTAAAGGCGCCTTCGGCCGTATCGGCGATGGTGACCCCGTCGGCGATGCCGGTAAAGGTGCTGGGGGCGAAGTCGTGCGCGCCGCCGTCCCAGGTGGACATGTCGGTAGACGTGACCGAGAAGATGGCCTGGCCGGAGGCGTCGGTCGTCAGGCTGGCGGGCGTAATGTTATCGGTGCCGCGGTTGCTGTCGAGCGTCACCAGCCGATTGGCCAGGAAGTCGCCGCAGTCGTCGCGGACGGTGACCACCACCTGGATGGGCGTGCTGCCATCGGCGATGACCAGGGCCGGCACCGGGCTGACGATGTTCACGGACGACCAGATCGAATCCACCAAGCCGGCATTGCAAGTCGGCGCCGGGGTCTCAGTCTCGGTGGGCGTCGGCGTCGGCGTCGGCGTCTCGGTGGGCGTCGGCGTCGGCGTCACCGTGGGCGTCGGCGTCATGGTGGAGCCGGGCGGCGCTGGGGTAACGCAGTCGTCGATTTCGAAGTCTATGTCGTAGACGTTGGCAAAGGCCAGCGTGACAGTCTGGTTGGGCGGGGTAAAGGTGCAGCCCGCTAGCTCGGGCGTGAGAACGTAGGTACCGCTGGAGAGGCCGGTGCGGGCGTATTGTCCGCTGGCATCGGTGACGGCCACCATGCCGTTGTTGAGATTGATGGTAGCGCCGTAGGCCGGGGTCCCGTCCTCATAGGTCACCGTGCCGGTGATCGTCAGCGAAGGCTCGGCCGCGGGGAGCGGCAGGATGGTGTACGTGTGCAGGGGCAGCGGGTCCGGCACAAACGGCACGATCCAGGGCAGCTTGAGCACCTGGGGGTAGTTATAGAAGACTTCCACCAGCAGCACGGCCGAGTCGGGCGCGCCGGCCTCCAGCTTGGAGGTGACGATCGCATTGGTCAGCCGCGACGGGTGGCAGGTGAGGTCGGTGTTGCTGTCGCAGTATTCCGAGACGCCATTCAGGGCCATAGCGCCCACGCAGCCGTCGTCGGTGTCGCCGTCACCGTCGTCATCAATGCCATTGCCGCTGGTCGTATCCACGGCGTTGACGCAGCCATTGCCACGCCCATAGAGGTGCCACTCGCCCATGGTCTGGGGAAAGGCGGGCGGATCGAAGGGGCAGTCGTCGGCAGAGTCTGGCTCACAATTGGGCCAGCGGCCGATGACGGTGCCGCTGAGCACACGGAAGACCGAGATGACCACATCATCCGTGGCCGTGTTGAA
>CAYUYN010000463.1:2156-3351 GCA_964449185.1 uncultured Anaerolineales bacterium
TTAAGCGCGAAGCCAAACTCAATCAAGCCCGAGATCATGATGAGCATAACAGGCAAAGCCAGGGTCATCTCAATGAGGCTCTGACCTGACCGCTTCTTCTTATTCTCTTTTGGCTTGAGTTTGCGGAGTGCCTGCAATAGCCCCATGGTGGCTCCAGGAGACCACGCTCTTACCAATTTCGAACAATTCAACATAAAAGGCGAACAACTACATTTCCCCCCGAGCCGCCCGAAAGATATAAATTAGTTAGAGACCGGTTAAACTACATTATACCGCATAACCTTTTGAAAAGATACTATTAATTTAAAAGTCGTTTTAGGCGGCGGATCGGTCACCGGGTACCGAGCCAATACGCGGCAAACTCCCTGCCGTAGAAATAGACCGCCAGCGCGCCGAGCACCAGAAAAGGCCCGTAAGGAATCACGCTGTGCGGCGAGTAACGCCGCTGCAGGAGCTGCGGCACTACGATCCCCAGGCTGTAGGCCGCGCCGGCAAAGATGGCGATCATGAGTGCCAGTAATACGCCGGGCCAGCCCACCGCGCATCCTACCACGGCCGCCAGGTTGACGTCGCCGCCGCCAAAGGCCACTTCCTCCATCGGTCGCCCGCGCAAACGGTTCTGGACGGCGGTGTACAGCTCGGCCAGCAGAAACACGCCAAACATAATGGCGAAGCCGGCCGCCCCACCCGCCAGGGTCTTGACCGGACCGCGCGCCGGGTCGAGCGACCCGATGAGCGCCACAATCAGCACCGCCGGCAGCACCACCACGCGCAGGATCAGGCGATGCTCGATGTCGATGACGGTGATAAGCAAGAAGATGGCCACGATGGAGGCCGCGGCCAGGAACCTGGCGACCACGGCCAGGGTGATCGGGCCGCCGGCCGATGCCCACAACCACGCATAGGGCAAGCCGAGCGCGCTGACCAGCTCCACCAGCAGGCCGCGCACAGCCCGGCGCCCACCGCAGTGCTCGCACCGGCCGGCCAGCCTGAGCCAACTGGCGAGTGCCAGCCAGTACGCGGGCCGGTGCGGCCGCCCGCAGTGGCGGCAATGTGGCCGGCGCGGGGCGCGCCGCAGCCCGTGCGCATCGGGCGGCAAGTTGTCAGCCAGGCTATTGATGATGACCCCCAGGGCCAGGCCGATGACGGCCAGCAGCAGCAGCATGGGGCGATTATACGCGTAAATGCCAACCCG
>CAYUYN010000464.1:0-3332 GCA_964449185.1 uncultured Anaerolineales bacterium
CCGGGCAGGGGGCCGAGGTGCTGCTGATCGACGAAAACCCGGCGTTGGGCGGGCACACGCGCCTGCAGCGCGGGGGCAGCCCACACGCGGCCGGCCTGCCCGCCAACGTGACGGTCCTGACCGACACCACCTTGATGGGCTGGTACGTGGACAACTGGCTGTTCGCCGTGCGCGGCGAGCGCCTGTTCAAAATCCGTGCGCGGGCCGTGGTGGTGGCGGCGGGCGCCTATGAGACCCCGCTGGTCTTTGAAGACAACGACTTGCCGGGCGTGATGCTGGGCAGCGCGGTGCAGCGGCTGGTTCATCTGTATGGCGTGGCGCCGGGCAAGCAGGCCGTCGTCATCGCCGCCAATGACGATGGCTGGCAGGTGGCGGCTGACCTTCAGGCCGCGGGCTTGACCGTGGCCGCGATTGTCGATGAGCGCGAGCGCTCGGCGTGCGCCAGCGCGCACTGCGACACCCTATCGGCCAAGGTGCCGGTCTTTTGGCAGCACACGATCCTGGCGGCCAAAGGTTCGGCCGCGGTCAGCGGCGCCGTCATCGCGCGGGTGGGCGGCCAACAGGCGGTGGACGCCTCCACGGCGCAGACGCTCAAGTGCGATCTTATCGCCGTTAGCGTGGGCTGGACGCCCGCCATCGAGATGGTACACCAGGCCGGCGGCATGGCCGCCTACCATGAGCAGCGCGGCGAAATTTTGGTCACGCAGGCGCCGCCGGGTGTCTTTGTGGCAGGGCGCGCGGCTGGCACGCACCTGGTGGAGAACCAGATGGCCGAAGGGCGTCTGGCGGGGCTCAGCGCGGCGGCCTACCTGGGTCTGGGCAACGCGCCCGACCAGGCCGAGTTGGATGGCGTGCGCGTGCGCGCCGCCGCCGAGAACCGGCGCACGTCCGACCGGGTGAGCGTGCCCGGACACAAGAAGCGCTTTGTCTGCTACTGCGAGGACGTCACCACCAAGGACCTGGAGACCTCCATCGACGAGGGCTTCAACAGCCTCGAGCTGCTCAAGCGCTACAGCACTGTTACGATGGGTCCGTGCCAGGGCAAGCTGTGCCACATGAACGCCGTGCACCTGTGCGCGCGCGCCAATGGCTGGACCGTGGCCGAGACCGGCACCACGACCTATCGCCAACCGCAGACCCCGGTGGAGCTAGGCGCCCTGGCCGGCGCGCACCTGCAGCCGGTGCAGGTGACGCCCATCCACGGTTGGCATGTCGCCCACAACGCCAAGCAGATGGTGGCTGGGCAGTGGCTGCGGCCCCTGCACTACGGCGACCCCACCGCCGAGGTCAAAGCGGTGCGTGAGCGCGTGGGCCTGATCGATGTGAGCACGTTGGGCAAGCTGAAACTGACGGGGCCGGGCGTCCCGGCCCTGCTCGACCGCTTGTACATCAACCAGTGGCGCGACCTGAAGGTGGGCCGCGTGCGGTACGGCGTGATGTGCAATGACGAGGGCGTGGTGCTGGATGACGGCGTCACCGCGCGCCTGGGCGAGGCCGAGTGGTATACGACCACGACCACTTCTGGCTCCAACGCTATCTTTGAATGGGTGCAATCGTGGCTCCAGTCGGGCTGGGGCCAGGGCGTGCACGCCGCCAACGTGGCCGAGGCCTTCGCGGCCTTCAACCTGGCCGGGCCGCGGTCGCGGGTGGTGCTCCAAAAGCTCACCACCGCCGACGTCTCGAACGCCGCTTTCCCGTACATGCACGTCCGCGCGATGGAGGTGGCCGGGGTGCCGTGCCGCGTCATGCGCATTGGGTTCACCGGCGAGCTGTCGTATGAAATCCACGGCCCGACGGGCTATGCCCTGCACTTGTGGGAGGCGCTGCTGGAGGCCGGGCAGGAGCACGGCATCGCGCCGTTTGGCGTGGAGGCCCAGCGCGTGCTGCGGCTCGAGAAAGCCCACATCATCGTCAGCCAGGACACCGACGCCATCACTGATCCGCTGGCGGCCGGCATGGCCTGGGCCGTCAAGCTGGACAAGCCCGACTTCCTGGGCAAGCGCTCGTTGGCGCGGGTCGCGGCCGAGGGTGCGCCGCAGAAGCTGGTGGGCTTCAAAGTCGTGCGGCCGGGTGTGGTGCCCGAGGAGGGGCTATCCATCGTGAGGCGGCCGAGCGCGGCCGGGGGCCGGCTGGAACACATTGGCCACATCACCTCGTGCCGGTTCAGCCCGACCCTGAATGAAACCATCGGTCTGTGCTGGCTGCCAGCCAACATGACTCAAGCCGGCATGCCCTTTAACATCCGCCTGGAGAACGGCGTGCTGGAGGAAGCCCGCGTGTTCCACGGCGCCTTCTACGATCCGCAAGGGGAAAGGCTCCGCTCATGAACCCACCGCTCAAGCTGACGGCCCTGCACGCCCTCACGCAGCGCCTTGGGGCGCGCTACGTGGACCACATGGGGCAGTGGCACTTCCCAGGCGGCTACGCGTCGCCGGCAGAGGAAGTGGCCGCCATCCGCGCCGGGTGCGGCCTGGCCGATGTCACGCCGCACGGCAAGCTCCAGATCGAAGGGGAAGCCGCCTTCGAGGCCCTGCGCGCCGCTTTTGGCGAGGCGCCCGAGGCCATCCACGCCGGCACGCGCGGCCAGGCCGGGCACCTGGTGCGGCTGCGTCACGACCTGTTCTATCTCAGCACGCCGCCCGGCCGCGAAGCCGAAGCCCTGGCGTCGCTCAATGCCGCCATTGCCGGCCTCGGCGTCTTTGTCACGGTCACGGACTTTACGCACGGCCTGGCCGACCTGTGCCTCATCGGCCCGGCCAGCGCCCTGGTGCTCAGCCATCTCTGCGGGTTGGACTTCCGGCCAGCGGCGTTCCCCGACCTGGCCGTCAAGCAAACCAGCGTGGCCAAGACGCGCCAGATGATCCGCCGGCGCGACTTTGGGCCGCTGCCGTCGTACAGCCTGGCGGGCGAACAATCGGTGGCGGCGTATCTGTGGGAGGCGCTGACGGCGGCGGGCCAGGAGCATGGCCTGCGGCCGGTGGGGGTGGAGGCGCTACGGGTGCTGGAGGTGAACTGAGCGCCCCCGTACCAGACCGCTCCCCCGTAAAATGCGAGCGCCGGCTCATCAGATCCGGCGCTGCTTGTTTGGTACCCTGGCCGCGGATCTGGCGACGCGAAGCGGACGGAGAGCAATAGAGCTACTTTGAAATGCTCACAAGGGAACGCCAGTTCCCGCTTCGCACCACCCTGCCGCGGATTTGGCTGTCGGCAGAGAGCATCTCCAACTCAAAACACCCGCGGCATCACTCCGGAGCCGCCACCCGCGGCTCACCCAGCGCCCGCAGCGCCTTCCACTGCTGCTCCTGCTGGAAGTCGTAATACTTGGTGGCCAC
>CAYUYN010000465.1:0-2144 GCA_964449185.1 uncultured Anaerolineales bacterium
CCCTGGGAATAACCACTCCAATAAAAAAGCCCCGTCCTTAGGACAGGGCCTCATTCAGCGTCGCGGTCGCCTCTTCTTCCGGCGCAAAGACCGTCATGAGCTGCCCGCAGCAGTTGACCACCTGGGTCTGGTTGAGCATATAGAAGGTCTGTTTGCCCTCGTGGCGTACCAGCACCAAGCCCGCCCCGCGCAGGATGGCCAGGTGGTGCGACACGGTGGGCTGGCGCTTGTTGGTGCGCTCCACCAGCTCGCCGACCGAGAGCCAACAGCAGCAGCACGCGCGCATAATTTCCTGCCGCGTCCCATCCGCAATGGCTTTCGCAAACTCTACCGGTCCTGCCTGCATCATATCGATACCCGTCTATCTATACTCAGAGTATAGCCAACACCCACCCACCGGTCAATCCCTAAAACTGAAACTGATCTTCGCGCAGGCGCACGATCTTCTTGTGGTAGTTGGTCACGTACTTGCGCAGCCGGCGCTCCATGTCGCCCCACAGCCGCGTGTCGAGCATGGTGGTCACGGTCTCGTGGTCGTCGGCGATGAACTCCACCAGGCGCACCGGGTATTCGCCGTAGGCGGTGTGCCAGGCGCCGTTCATGTGCAGCCCCATCGACTGCACGGCCGGCACCAGTTCCCCCAGCATAAACTCGAAGTAGCTGTCCTGCACGTCGGCCTGGATGTCATACGTCAGTATCAGCTTGAATTTTCGGTCTGAGACTGTCATGTTGGTTTGCCTGTGAGCGGGCCAGATTTGAGCGGCGCGTCAGCCGCCGGGCCCGTATCGGCGGAGGCTGGTGGCGTGTCGGTCCTGCGTCGTACTGCGCGGCCTCGGCTTCAGATCAGTTCTGTGACCCGAAACGTTCGGACGGCTATTTTCCTCAACTGCGCCACCGGCGGTTGCCCACCGCAATATACACGCATTTCAAGCCTTTTGCCACTGCCTGTTTAGGCACGTTTGCTGCCTCCGCGCCACCCGGCACTCCGGGTCTGGGAAGGACGACGCGATGCGTGAGAAGGCCCTGGTCCGAATCCAGCGCCCATGTCGGATGACGACTTTAACGTGGTATAATAAGCCTAATCAATTAATCGGCTTCGCGTCCAATCGGCGCCAATCCCCTTAAGGGTTGGCGGCTGTCTTTGTTCGGTGAGCCCTGCCAAGGAGAGTTTTAATGAACGAGAAGCTTTATGTGGGCAACCTGACTTACTCGACCACCGAGGCTGATTTGCGCGAGTTGTTCGTCCAGGCGGGCACGGTGACGAGCTGCGAGCTGATCAAGGATCGCGACAGCGGCCAGTCCAAGGGCTTTGCTTTTGTGACGATGGGCAGCCAGGCCGAAGCGGAAAAGGCGACCAGCATGTTCAACGCCTATTCCATGGACAACCGGGCGCTGACGGTGAACACCGCCAAGCCGCGTGAGGATCGCCGCCCGTTCAGCGATCGCGGCCAGACGCGCGGCAGCGGCAGTGGCAGCGGCCGCCGCTAGCGAGTGTTGGTTGGTTCGAGCGCCAACCCTGGCCCAAGCGTGGAGGCAACGATGGCTTTCCAGATCAACGATCGAGTCGTTTATCCGGCGTTTGGCGTTGGCCGTGTGATTGGCCTGGTCACCAAGAGTTTCTCCGAGAAAGTGGTGCAGCCGTACTACGAAGTGCTCGGCGAACGCGGCACGGTGTGGGTGCAGGTCAGCGAGGCGGCCACGGCTGGGCTGCGCCGGCTGACGCGCAAGGACGAACTGGCAACTTATCGCGCGGTGCTGCGCGGCCGCCCGGTGGGGCTGAGCCAGGATGCCCGCCAGCGGCAAACGGATTTCCGCGGCCTCTTGCGGCGGGGGGCGCTGCAAGACCTGTGTGAGATCGTCCGCGATCTGAGCGCCCGCGGCTGGGTAAAGCCGTTGGGCGAATACGACGCGGCCGGTCTGCGCAAGGGCCGCGACGGCCTGTGCCAGGAGTGGGCCGCGGCGGATGGTGTCTCGCTGGGACAGGCCACGGCCGAAGTCAGCGGTCTCCTGCGCGAGGCGCGCGAGACCTATCAGGTCTAAGGCGCCGGTCGGGCCAGCATGCCCGTGACCGTTGGGAATAGCAAAGAGGCGGTTCTTCGGAACCGCCTCTTTTTATGTACGCTGGCTCGGCCGCCTGGCACGGC
>CAYUYN010000465.1:2244-3332 GCA_964449185.1 uncultured Anaerolineales bacterium
GCGTCGGCGCGGTGACTTGCCCTCATTTCCCTGCCTCGCCATACGTCCGGCCCTTCCAGGTCACCCCTCTCCCCGTCAGCACGCGCGCTGTCGACGTCACCATCATGGCGGTGAAGATGAGCGCGCCGATGGGCAGGGTCAGTCCCCACCACGGGGAAAGCTCCAGCTCGCGCGAGACGCGCGCCCGCTGCCAGAGGAGGTAGGCCCACAGTGCCAGCGCCTCCGCCACCACCAGGGCTGCCGGCAGGCCCCCGCCGCGCGCCAGCCACGCCAGCCCCGCCAGGGGCCAGCCCGTCAGCAGCAGCGCGCCGGACAGCCCGGTGACCATGCCCAGCACCAGCAAGCCCAACTGCCCGCGCAGGCCCAGGTAGATGTTCTTGGTCCAGCCTTCCCACAACTCAGGCAGGGAGGTGTACATGCGCGTTTCGGCCGCCGTGCGCCCATCGGCGATCACCAGCCGGTAGCCGGCCTGTTTGACGCGCAGGGCCAGGTCCTTGTCCTCGGTGATCGAGGCGCGCAGGGCGGCGTGCCCGCCGAGGGCGTCGTAGACGCGGCGCTTGATGAGGATAAACTGCCCATTGGCCACCGCTTCCTTGCGGCGCGGGTCGTTGACGTGCTCGGGCGGGAAGCCCACCGTCAGCGCGCTGAAAACGATTGGCATGACCGCCTTTTCCCAGAAGGAGCCCAGCCGCTGCCGGGTGAACAGCGTGAACATATCGGCGCCCTGTGCCGCGGCTGTGGTGTAGGCAGCGGCCAGCAGGTGCGGCTCGCCAAAGGTGTCGGCGTCCACAAAGCACAGCCATTCCGCGTTTGCGTCGGCCCCGGCCACCGCCTGCGCCAGCGCGTGCGGCTTGCCCGCCCAGCCGGGGGGCAGGGGCTCGCCCAGCAGCACGTTCAGCCGCGCATCGCGCCGCGCCAGCTCGGCCAGGATCGCCGGCGTGGCGTCGGTGGAGCGGTCGTCCAGCACGGTCACCGTGTAGTGGGGATAGGCCTGCGCCAGCAGGGCCGCCACGCAGCGGCCGATGTTGCGCGCCTCGTTGCGGGCCGGCACCATCACCGCGATCGGCGGGGCCGGCGCCGGCAGGGGC
>CAYUYN010000466.1:0-1882 GCA_964449185.1 uncultured Anaerolineales bacterium
GCGCAGCACTTCCAGCCCGGCGATCTTGCCGGCGTCTTTGGTGGCCTGGCGCTGCGAGTCGTTGAAGTAAGCGGGCACGGTGATGACGGCCTGGGTCACCGGCTCGCCGGTGTAGGCCTCGGCATCGCTCTTGAGCTTGCCGAGGATCATGGCCGAGATTTCCTGCGGGGTGTAGGTCTTGCCGGTGGACGGGACGCGCACGCGCGCGTCGCCATTGGGGCCGGCGGCCACTTCGTAGGACACCATGCCGCGCTCCGCGGCCACTTCGTCGAAGCGGCGGCCCATGAAGCGCTTGATGGAATAGACGGTGTTCTCGGCGTTGATGACGGCCTGGCGCTTGGCGGGCAGGCCGACCAGGCGCTCGGCGTTCTTGGTGAAGGCGACGACCGACGGCAGCAGCCGCGGGCCTTCGGAGGTGGGGATGACCGTGGGGTCGCCGCCTTCCATGACGGCCACCACGGAGTTGGTGGTGCCTAAGTCGATACCAACGATTTTAGCCATTGAGGGTCTCCAAAATAAATATTCCGTATTCCGTATTGCGTAACATTGATTTTAGGAGGCGGGCGTCAGAGGAGTATAAGAGGGGTGTTGGATTGATGTTTGCGCGGAGGACGGGGCTTCTCACGCGCTGCGTGGCTTGACGGCCGCGCCCGCCTCACCCCCCGGCCCCTCTCCTGGCCGCGAAGGGCAAAGGCGCGGGCCAGGAGAGGGGGAGTCACAACCCGCAAGGTACGGGTAGGACGCCTGCGACCGAGAATGAGAACGCCCTGCCGCAACCGCTCAGGCCCCATGGCAAAGGGCTTACTCTTCGAGGTAGACGCACAGCTCGCGGACGCGCGGCATGGCGCGCAGATGGCTCATGGCGCGCTCGCTGATCTGGCGCACGCCCTCGGGGCTCATGCGCCACTCGGCGGCAATGGCGCGCAGGGGGCGGGCTTCGCCGCCGCCCAGGCCAAAGCGCAGCCGCAGGATCTGCGCCTCGCGCTCGTCCAGCCGCGACAGCGAGTCTTCCAGCACTTGCTTGAGGCTGCGCTGGACCATGGCGCTCTCGGGGTCGGGCAGGGAGGTATCGGGGATGCGCTCGAGCGCGGCGCGGTCGTCGGGGTCGGTGGGGGCATCGAGCGAGACGACGCTCTGGCCGTCGCGCAGGAGGGCGACGGCGGCGGCGGGCGTGACCCCGGCGCGCTCGGCCACAGCTTCTACGCGCGGCTCGTCGCCGGCGGCCTGGGCCATCTGCGCGGCGATGCGGTGGAGCTGGCTGAGCTTCCAGGCGCGGTTGACGGGCAGGCGGATGGCGCGGCCGGTGTTGGCGATGGCGCGGCCGATGCTCTGGCGGATCCACCAGACGGCCAGGGTGCCAAAGCGCGTGCCGCGGTCGGGGTCGTAGCGGTCGGCGGCCTTGAGCAGGCCCAGGATGCCCTCCTGGATGAGGTCGTCGTAGCCCAGCTCGGAGTGGCGGAAGCGCCCGGCGATGCTGAGCACGAGCGGGAGGTTGTGGAGCACCAGGGCTTCGCGCGCGAGCTGGCCGTCGGCCAGCTTCTCGCGCAGGAAGCGGCGGCGCTGGGGGGTGAGCGAGCGGCGGTGCAGGCGCGCCTCGGCGGCCTGGCCAGCCGACACGCGGTTGGCCAGCGCGATTTCTTGTGCGTGGGTCAGGCGCGGCGGCAGAGGACGTTCACCCAGAATATTGCGAAGGGGATTCGTAGTCGTCATCAAACACCACCTTTTTAGACAATCCGTACCGGATACGTCCGGAATGCGGCGATATATCGCTTATAGTTTAGGGTTGCTTAGGCTAGTCGTCCAAGACATGCTATAGTTGGTTGCGATAATTTTCGCTTATACCGGATGACAGGCAGAGGCGCGGGTGCAACCCGCTCCCACA
>CAYUYN010000466.1:1982-3321 GCA_964449185.1 uncultured Anaerolineales bacterium
CAACCCGCTCCCACATGATCGCGGGCGGAGCCCGCTCCTACAACATGATCGCGGGTGGAACCCGCTGCTACCATGGAACTGCGACATCTGTTGTACTTCGCCACCGTGGCGCAGAAGCTGAACTTTTCGCGGGCGGCGGATGAGCTGCATGTGGCTCAGCCGGCCGTCAGCCAGCAAATCCGCGTGCTGGAGCGCGAGCTGGGGGTGCAGCTCTTTGACCGGGTGGGGGGCAAGGTGACCCTGACCCAGGCCGGCGCGGCCCTGCTGCCGCACGCCCAGGGCATCCTGGCGGCGGTGGAGGCGGCCCGCCACGAGGTGACCGAGCTGGGCACGCTCACGCGCGGGACGACCAGCCTGGGCGCGCCGCCCACGGTGAGCACCCATCTGCTGCCGGCGCTGCTGACGCGCTTCAGGCGCGTGTACCCCGGGCTGGAGGTGACCCTGCGCGAGGCCGGGACCGAAACCCTGCTGAAGCTGATCGAGGGCGGCCGGCTGGACCTGGCTATCGTGGTGACCGACCGGCTGCCACCGGTTGTGGAACAGCAGCCCTTCCTGGATGAACATTACGTGCTGGCGGTCAGCGCGCAGCACCGGCTGGCGAAGGCCCAGCGCGTGCGCCTGGCCGACCTGGCGGCCGAGCCCTTTATCCTGTTCCCCGACAGCTACAAGCTGCGCGAGGTGACCTTGCTGGCGTGCCGGGCGGCGGGCTTTGAGCCCAAGGTGGCGCTGGACGGCGGGGCGATGCAGAGCGCGCTGGAGTTTGTGGCTTCGGGGCTGGGCGTGGCGCTGGTGCCCGAGCTGGCCCTGCGGCGGGCCCGCGGGGTGCGCGGCGTGCCGATTGCGGACCAGGATCTGCGGCGCAGCCTGGGCGTGGTGTGGCGCAAGGGCCACTACCTGAGCCCGGCGGCGCGCGCCTTGCGCGACTTCCTGTCCCCCGCGTGAGGGGCGTGCGGACCAGCGATAGTTCGGCATAGTAGATCAAGTTTAATAGCGTTTGTCCAAAAGGTCGAGGTATAAGACGGGTATATCTTGGCTTAGGGATTCGGACATATTTTGGATTGGTAGGTATGTTATGGAATCCCGTGGGTAGTCGGTTCTCATTCTCCCTTGACAACGTGGCCGGGCCTCACCCCCATCCGCGGCCCTTCCGCCCTCTCCTGGCCGCGAAAAGCAAAGGCGCGGGCCAGGAGAGGGGGAAGGGAGCACAGGGTATTGGGCCAGAGGCGGACGCAATGCGTGAGAAGGCCCTGGCTTGAGTAGCACTTGGTAGCAGGCATCATGTCGTGGCGACACCCGCACGCATGAAAACATAACGGCTATTTTCTACCGAGTTGAGTAG
>CAYUYN010000467.1:0-3317 GCA_964449185.1 uncultured Anaerolineales bacterium
CGACCCAGACTCGGCCGGCGACAGGCTGGTGTTCAACCGCACCGTGTCGCTGAAGAGTGAGTATCAGCTTGAACACCCCAGTCCGGTATCCCGCACGTCAAATCCAGCCAGCGGCGCCCGGTCTCATCCCGGCGCAGCTTGACCTGGACGGCCAGCACGTCCAACAGGTCGCGCTTCTGCACGTAGGTCGGGTTGCCGGGCAGCCGGCGCCGAATGGCTGCGCTCATGCGCCGGATCTCGTCAATCTTGGCCTGGCCGATTTCGTGCTGCTCAATCAGGCCGGCTAACTTGGCCTGGCGCTCGCGCAGGCGCGCCAGCTCCTGTGTGGCCAGGTGCATCTGCTGGCGCATGGCCGCGGCGGCAATGTCGTCTTCCTCGTCACCGAGGGCAGCCGCGTAGCGGCTCACCTTGCGCTCAGCCTTGGCGATTAGTGCGTCCACGCTCTCAGCCTCGGTCTGCATGGGCTTGACTTCGGCTGCGCGCTGGGCCGCATACTCGCGTAGGCCCTTCTCGTGGCGCTCATCGTCACACAAGATCTCCATCAGCCAGCCCCACGCGAGCGCGTCCACCTTGGTCAGCGGCAGCACGGCCTCATGGCAATCGCCCTCCCGGTGGCTCACCTCAGAGCAGATATAGTACAGATAGGATTTGGCCCGATTCGGGTTCACGTGGCAGCCATGCATCCGGTGGCCGCAGGTGCACTCAATAAACCCGGTCAGCAGGTATTCCCGCAGGCGCCCATTGCTAAAGTCGCGGCGGTTGTTGGCCAGGCGCGCCTGGGCTCCTTCCCACGTGCTCACGTGGACCATGGCCAGCTGGGGGTCTCTGATGGTCTGGCCGTAGTGCTCCAGGATGCCGAGATAGACTCGGCTGCGAAGGATCCGCTTGACCGTGATCTGATACCACTGCTTGCCCACCCGGCTGCGGTTGGGCGGGGGGACGTGGGTCGCCGTCGATAAAGCGCTGGTAGATCACCCGCACGGTTGCGGCCTCGGCCTCGCAAATCTCGAGTTGCGCGTTTCGGCGTTCGCCAACCTTGCGATACCCATAGGGCGGGTGGCTGGTGCCGACCCATTTGCCGCTGGCGGCCTTGGCACGCCGGCCGCGTATGCTGCGCTCAATAATGGCGGCGCGTTCCCGCTTGCCCTTCCAACCCATCAGATAGCGGACGATGTCGCCCTCGGCCGAGTCGGGCACCTGACCGCCATTCACGAACACCAGCTCGGCGCGGGCCCGGTCAAACTCCCGGCAGATCACCAAGAAGTCAACGTCATCCCGTGACAGGCGGTCAGGGTCATACACCAGCACGGTATCACCGGCGCGGAGAGACGCGCGCAGGCGGTCCAGGGCGGGGCGGTCCAGGGTGGCGCCGCTGCAGTCATCGGTGAAGGTCAGCTCGGGCGATACCGCCAGGTCACGGCGGGCGGCCTCCTGCCGGCAGTTGTCGATTTGGGTGGGCAGGCTGTAGCCCTTGTCGGCCTGGTCGTCCGTGCTGACTCTGGCGTAGAGAATGGCTCGTTTTGACATTGGCTCCTCTAAAGACAAGGGCCGGTGTAAACCATGGTTTACACCGGCCACTCTGTTAAGGTCGCACGACTCGCACTTCCACCACTGCCCCGTAGGGCACTGGCGCCTCACTCACCAGCAGGTCCACCCACGGCAGGCCATCGGCGCCGGTGACGATCTTCCCGCCCCGGTCAACGCAGGTAAACGTCTCGCCGCCTGGCAGGGTGAACCTGGTGCCGAACGGCCATTCCGGCACACAGGCCGCGCCGGTCCCCACCCACTGCTGCCAGGGCTGGCCGCTGGCGGTCGGGCTCAGGCACTGGCCCGCCACAAAACGAAAGCTGTTGGCACCGCCCAATGGCGGCCAGTAGTGGGACACGTGAACCTGCACGATCTCGCCGGCTGGCATTGGCGCCGCCTCGGCTACTGCGACCCCGAACCTGCTAAAGGGCCGCTGTTGAGAACCACCTCGCCGTACAGCAGCAGGTCAAGGCGGCCGTCGCCATCGACGTCCAAAAACACCTGCCGCACCGCCACGCTGGGCACCGCGGGCGTAAGGGCGTAGGCCGCCCCGATGGAGGCAGGCGCAAACGCGCCGGCGGCCAGCCAGGGCAACCACTGGCGCAACTTGGACGACTTGCGCGGGGCGACAGGCTCGGGGTTGGGCAGCCGGCCCCGCGTGCCGTAGCCGTGCTTCTCGGCCACGGTCCGCCCGTGCTGGTTGGTATTCTCGATAGTTGGGGTAGAATTGGGGGTGGTCATGGCAGCCTCCTTAGGGCTACTGCTTTGACTATGGCCGGCTTGTGCTAAAACACAGGTCGGCCGCTTCGTTTACTGGCCCAGCCACGCGCGCATCAGATCCCGGATCACGTCTGAGAGTGTGCGCCGCTGGGCCTTGGCCTTCTTCTTGGCATCGCGGGCCAAGTCGGAAGGCAAGCGGATATCGGCCCTTACGTCGTTTTGCTTAGGTCGTGCCATAGCTCTCCTTTAGTATGTCTATGTCTCCCGCGTATGTACATTATCAGGTCATTCCCGCCTTTTGTCAATGTACATACACAATGCTAAACTGCCGGTCATGCCCGCCAAAGAGAAGGCCCCCCAGCGCCCAGCAGCCCGCGAAGAACGCATAAACCTACGGGTAGGCGCGGACCTTTACCGCGCGGCCTATGAAAAGGCCCTCCAGTATGGCGGGCTATCGGCCGTCATCCGGGCCATGCTGAGAAAGTTTGTAAAAGGGTCAGTCAACTTCGACATGGAAGACCTGGCCGACGAAAACCGGCGGGCACAGAAAGCGTCGCGCGACAAGAAGTAACGGGCAGGACTAAGGATGAGAAATTGAATCGCGGCGGTACTAAAACGGTCCTCTACGTCCTAATCATCGTCCCAATCATCGTCACAATCGTTGGCACTGTATGGATTGCTTATTCCTTTTACTCCTTTTTCACCTACCAGACGCCAGGGTCGGCAAGTTTCCCGCAGTCCTGGGTCCGTCTGGGAGATTGGCAGTGCGAATATGATCTCGGTGTTCACACGGTTACTGGAACGGCTGTAAACATAAGCAAAAAATATACGGTCCGCAACGTGCAGGTGCGTGCCAGTATGTTAACTCCGGACGGCTCGCTGTTCGGCCAAGCGACTGGCCCCATAGACGCTGCCGAGCTCGGACCGCGTGATCGTTCCACGTTTATACCCACCATTGCAGATCCGGACCATACGGCCCGTGCCTGTAACCTGTGGGTTCATTGGGCAGAGTATCCCTAGTACTACAACGTTAGTTCGGCGGGGATGATTTGGCCGCCCGCCGGCGACGT
>CAYUYN010000468.1:0-3311 GCA_964449185.1 uncultured Anaerolineales bacterium
CCGAGAACCGGCTGATTAAGAGTCGAAGTACCGCGAGAATCGTTAGCAAGGCAGGGGTTCCGCTTCAGGATGTCGTGGTTGCAGTGGTTACGAAGCAGAATGCGCCCCTCGGCGTCATATTCAAACGTCAGCCGGTTCGCCTGATCCACGTAGGCCTCCCATACTCCGGGCCTGCCCCGGCTACGGTGGGTGTTCAGACCTGGATGGTAGGGATCGATCTGTTAGGCGCTCGATGTGTCAAACGCCAGGATCATTGAGCCGGGGTATCGCCAGAATCATTGAGCCACCCGGGGGCTCCGTCGGTTGTCGTTCTTTTCGCGTGTAGGTTAGCCCATCACCTCCTTTCCGAGGAGGTCGGCGAGCACGATCAGGATTTCGGGATCCGTACTCATGGCTGCGCCTCTCTGGTCAGAGCGTGCTTGGGCGCGAGTTTGGCGCGGTAGCTGGGTCCCTCGATGACCACCTGGTGGGCGCTGTTGGCCAGCCGATCCAGGGCACTGTTCCCCAAGATCGGATCATCGAAGAGCGCCAGCCACTCGTCCACGCCCCGATTGCTGGTGATGACCCAGCTCGCGCGCCGATGTCGTTCGATCACCAGCTCGTACAAGTCCTGGCTCTGCTGGGCATTCAGGCGGTGCAGCCCAAAATCGTCCAGCACCAGCAGGTCAGGGGCAAGATAGCGGCGGAAGACCTTCTCGTACGTATGGTCGGCGCGGGCCTGGCCAAGATCCTTCAGCAAGGCGTCGGCGCGCGTAAAGAGCACGCTGTGCCCGGCGCGGATGGCGGCGGAGCCCAGCGCTTGGGCCAGGAACGTCTTGCCCACGCCCACGGGTCCCACCAGGATCACGTGCTCCTTCTGGGCCAGGAACGCCAGGCTGAAGAGGTGCTGGAGTTGGCGCTTATCCAACTGCACGGGCGAGGTCCAATCGAAGTGCTCAAGGCTCACGCGGTCTTCGAACCCGGCCTGTACGTGGCGCCGTTCCAGCGCCTGGTGGTCGCGCCGCTGCACCTCGTCGGCCAACAGCAGCGTCAGGAACGCGGCGTAGTCCAACTGCTGGGCGCGGGCCAGCGCCAGACGGTCCGGCAGCGTCGGCGCGAGCGCTCCCAGCTTCAATCGTTTGAGCAGCCGCAGCAAATCTCCATCAGCGGTGCCGCTCATGGCCGTTCCTCCGGGTCGGGCGCCGCGCTCAGGGGATAACGATGATCGAAGGCCGCACCGGTCCGCGCATAGCGCGGCACCGGCAGCACCAGCACCCGCTCATCAAGGGGCGGCGCGGGGCTGCCCTCGTGCTCCAGTGCTAAAACCACGATGCGCTCCAGGCGCGCGACGTTCACCAGGTCGAACGCCAGGGCCCGCTCGCAAGCGGCGTCCAAGCGCGCCGGGGTATACCGCTCCGCCAGGCGCAGGAGCTTCTGGCCCTGCCGCAGTTTGGCCCAAGGCAGCGGCCCCGCCAGCAACGCGGTCGCGAAGCGCCCGATGCTGGGGCCCAGCGCCTCGGCCTGGTCCACCAGGCGATCCGGGGCGCGTAGCGCGTACGCGGTTTTCTCTTGGGGATAATCGGCGGGATCGGTGCTCCGCCCGCCTTTAGGTTGTCGCGGATGGGTCTTCTGCAACGCGCCTCGCCGATACAGCCGCACCAGATCCCGATCGGCGCGCGCCTCCAGCTTGGTGCCGGGCGGGCAGGTCACCGATGGCGCGGAGTACAACGCGTACAGCACGCTCGTGTGGTGATCGGGATGGACGGTGACCTCGCGCCAAGTGGGCACGTCGTAGGGCACCCCGTCGTACGGCAGGAGCTGGGAACGTTCTTCCTCTTCGAAGACCACGCGGGGGACGCGCCGCGTGGTGCCGTGCACACGCAGGCCAGCCACCTCGCGGCCCCAGTGGTCGGCCTGCTGGCGCACATCCGCCAGGTCGGTGAAGGTGCCGCCTTTCCAGAAGCGCTCTTGGACGTAGTGGATGTGGCGCTCGACCTTGGGTTTGTCTTGGGGGCGGGCGACGCGCGCCGGGTCGACCAGGAACCCACGCGCCTGGCTGTACTCCAGGAAGCCACGGGTGAGCCTCGGCTGATAGCGGTCGGGTCCGGCCACGGCCGCCGGGAAGTTGTCCACCACCAGCCGTCGCGGGACGCCACCCAACACCCTCCAGACGTGCTCAAGCCCGGCGATCACGGCCTCCAGCGTTTGGTGCAGCAGCGGCCAGACCACGCTGTAGCGGCTGGAGGCCAGCACCACCACCAGCGCATCCACCATCTGACGATGACGGGTGTGCGCGTCCACCAGCAGACCCAGCCGCCCAAAGTCCATCTCGGCCACCTCGCCCGGCGCCGTGTCCGCCATGCGCACCGTGGTACGCCCCGGCCGCCCCAGCCCAGCCTGCCGGACAAAGCGCCGCAACGTGGTGTATGGCACGCGCAGCCCGTCGTGGCTCAGCAACTCCTGCACCCGCGTCAGCCGCAGGTGCTCGCGCTGCAACCAGGTGGCGATCTGCGCCTCGTACGGGGCCAGGCGCGCCAGTTGCGGCGGCTGCGCTACCGGCCGCGGTCCCGGCAGACGCGCTGGCAGAACCACGGGTGCTGCCCCATCACCGGGGCAGGTCTCCGCTGCTTGGGCCGCACGCACGGTCGCGGCCACGGTGTTGCGCGCCAGACCTAAGGCTCGCGCGATCTGGCGCTGACTCTCACCGGCCCGCCAGCGGCGGACCACCTCGCTCGTCTCCATCCACTCCACCTCCCGGTAGGCCATGCCGCCCTCCTTGTGCGGCGGCATGGTCTGCTATGGAAGCCGGGGGTGGCTCAATGTCTCTGGCGATCTGGCTCAATGATTCTGGCGATCGCCTGGCTCAATGTCTCTGGCGATTTCTTCCCTCCGTGGCTCAATGTTTCTGGCGTTTCACACACGAGGTCGTAGAGACCTTCCTCAAGGTCTATCGGCAGAATCCTAGTTCTCTTGATCGCGAAGCGGCTGTGGGCCCGCTCATTAATCCGCTCACCAGCGAAGCCACTGCGTTCCCCACGGTTCCTGCAGGAGCGGCAATGGCAGTTGCGATTCTTAGCGCAGACTGGCCCACGGACGAGCAACTTCTTGAGGACACACAGCGACTCGCTGATCATTTCGTGCGCGAACTGCTCTGGCCTACTGCATCTGGGGAGTGGCGCGATACCTTCGAGGCGCACTACGCAATGCGGCAAGCTCTTGAAGCCGCCGTACTGTTCGCAGCCGTTGCCTCGGAGACGTTGCGCCACCCGAAGAGACCTTTCTCCGCAGGAACTGATGCGCCGCTATCGCCCGATCAAGCTGATTGGGACAAC
>CAYUYN010000469.1:0-3309 GCA_964449185.1 uncultured Anaerolineales bacterium
ACAACTGGGCATATGTGGATGATGTGGCCGCCGGCCACAGATTGGCCGCCGAGCGCGGCCGGCCGGGCGAAACGTATTTCCTGGCGGGCACCCCACTCAACTTTCGCCAGCTCTTCGCCGCTGCTGAGTTCGCCACCGGCCTGCCGTCTCCACGCGTGTGGCTGCCGGGCGAACTGGCCGGGCTGGCGGGCATGGCCCTGGCGCGGCTAAACCCGATGCTGGCCGGGACCCTGCGCAGCCTGGCAGGACCGCCGGGCCTGGCCACCGCCGCCAAGGCGGAACGTGAGCTGGGCTGGCAGACCCAGCCTCTGGAAGACGGTCTGCGCGCGACCCTGGCCTGGCTGGAAGCGGAGGCGCAGGCCGAGGCCCAGGCGCACGCGGCGGCCAAGGCGGCGGCCGAGCGCGAGATTGATGGCTGATTTGGCGCAGTGGCCGGCGCGCGTGCTGTATATCGTTTTTGCCCTGGCGTTCCGGCTGGCCGTGCGGCAGCTTAAGCGCGCGCAGTAGCGTTGTGTCGATGGCCCTCCAACTCTCCCTCGGCCTCCTGCTCTCCGCCCTCATCGGCTATTTGGGCTACCGCCGGCGCTCGCTGTCGGCCTCGGGAGTCCTGGGCGCGGTGCTGGTGGGCACCACGATCTTTGGCTGCGGGGGCTGGGCCTGGGGCAGCTTGCTGGTGGTGTTCTTCATCTCGTCCAGCGCGCTGTCGCACTTCAAAGAGGGGCGCAAGGCGGCGCTGGCCGAAAAGTTCAGCAAGGGCAGCCGGCGCGACCTGACGCAGGCGCTGGCCAACGGCGGGGCAGCGGCGCTGCTGGCCGTGGCCAATGCGCTCTGGCCGCACCCGGTGTGGTGGGCGGCCTTTGCGGCGGCCGTGGCCACGGTCAATGCCGACACCTGGGCCACCGAGTTGGGCGTGCTCAGCAAAACCGCGCCGCGCCTGGTGACCACGGGCCGACCGGTGGAGGTGGGCACGTCGGGCGGCCTCACCCGGCTGGGCACGCTGGCGGCGCTGGCGGGCGCGGCGCTCATCGGCCTGGTGGCGGCCGGCTTCCACCTGGGCCAAGGCCGGCCCCTGCTGGAAGCCGCCGGGCTGTTTGTTATCGTCAGCCTGGCCGGCCTGCTCGGCTCGCTGGTGGACTCGCTGCTCGGCGCCACGGTGCAGGCCATCTACCGCTGTGAGCTGTGCGGCCAGGAAACCGAGCGGCACCCGACGCATGGCTGTGGGGGCAAGACGCGGCCCGCGCGCGGGTGGCCGTGGCTGGATAATGATGGGGTGAATTTTATGAGCTCGCTGGGAGGCGCGGCGGTGGCTGCGCTGCTGTGGGGGCTGATATGCTGACCCTCGACCGCTTCCGCCTCAATAACTACCTCATGCACAACATCACCGCGTGGGAGCGTTTTCCCGCGCGGCCGGCGCGCTATGGCGCCTGGCCGGAGGGCCTCGATCCGCGGCTCCAGTCGGCCCTGACCCGGCGCGGGCTGGGCGCGCTGTACACGCATCAGACCCTGGCGGTCGAGGCCGCCCTGCGCGGTGAGAACGTCGTCGTCGTCACGGGCACGGCCTCGGGCAAGACCCTGTGCTACAACTTGCCCGTCCTCAACGCCCTGCTGGCCGACCCGGACGCGCGCGCCCTCTACCTCTTCCCCACCAAGGCCCTCGCCCAAGACCAGGCCGCCGAACTCAGCTCCTTCATAGACGTCCTCTCCCACACACCCACACATAGCGAAGCATCCCTGTGGGACCCACACACCCACACACTCTCCGTTCGCACCTACGACGGCGACACCCCCCAGGGCCAGCGCGCCGCCATCCGCAAAGCTGGCGGGGTCATCATCTCCAACCCCGACATGCTGCACACCGGCATCCTGCCGCATCACCCGCGCTGGGCCGACCTGTTTGCCAACCTCAAGTACGTGGTGCTGGATGAGGTTCACACGTACCGCGGGGTGTTTGGCTCGCACATGGCCAATGTGCTGCGGCGGCTCCAGCGCATCTGCGCCTTCTATGGCGCCCGGCCGCGGTTCATCTGCGCCTCGGCCACCATTGCCAACCCGCAGGCCCTGGCCGAAAAGCTGGTGGAGGCGCCGGTGACCCTGGTGCCGCCGGAGGCCGATGGCGCGCCGCGCGCCGAGAAGCACTTCCTGGTCTACAACCCGCCCATCACCGACCCGGTGCTGGGGCTGCGCCGGTCATACCTGCTCGAGGCACAGCGGCTGGCCGGCGAGTTCCTGGCCGACGATGTGCAGACGGCGGTCTTCGCGCGCACCCGCAACGCCACCGAAATCCTGCTCGGCTACGTGCGCGACGAGGTCCAGCAGCGCGGGCGCGATGCGCAGGCGGTGCGCGGCTACCGCGGCGGCTACCTGCCCCTGGAGCGGCGCGCCATCGAGCACGGCCTGCGCGACGGCACGGTGCGCGGGGTGGTGGCGACGAATGCGCTGGAGCTGGGGGTAGACATCGGCCAACTGGGCGCGGTGGTGATTGCCGGCTACCCGGGCACCATCGCCTCGCTCGGGCAGCAGGCCGGCCGCGCCGGCCGCCGCTCGGAGACCAGCGCCGTGGTGCTGGTGGCCTCGGCCGCCCCGCTGGACCAGTACCTGGCCGCGCACCCGCGCTATATCTTCGAAAGCTCGCCCGAGCACGCGCTGATCAACCCCAACAACCTGGCGCTGCTGGTGGGCCACCTGCGCTGCGCGGCGTTTGAGCTGCCCTTTGGCCCCGGCGAGGGCTTTGGCGCGTTTGGCGACGTGCAGGAGCTGCTGGCGCTGCTGGCCGAGGCGGGCGACCTGCACCATTCCAACGGCCAGTACAGTTGGGTGGCGGCCGAGTACCCGGCCGCGGCCATCTCGCTGCGGTCGGCCACCGATGAGAAGGTGGTCATCCAGGCCGGGGCCGAAGGCGAGCGGCCAGTGGTCATCGGCGAGGTGGACCGCGCCACCGCGCCGGTGCGCGTACACACCGGCGCGGTCTATCTGCACGAGGGCCGGTCGTATGTGGTGACGGACCTGGACTGGGATACCGGCATCGCGCACGTGCAGGCCGGCGAGGTCGACTACTTCACCGAAGCCTCGAGCGTGGTGGACATCGAGATCGTCAACGTCTACGACGCTTTCGAAGCCGCCTCCGGCGACGAGGCGGAAGCCGACCCGGATGACGAACCGATTGGGCGCCTTCCAAAAGCCCAGTTACCCATTACAAATTACCAATTACCTCTTTGCCGCGCGTGGGGCGAGCTCCTCGTCACCTCCCAGGCCGCCTCGTTTCGCAAGGTCAAGCGCTACACGCACGAGACCCTGGGTTATGCTGAGATT
>CAYUYN010000470.1:0-3258 GCA_964449185.1 uncultured Anaerolineales bacterium
CGGACGGCGTGCCCGTCAGCGGCTGGCCCGCCAGGGCGGCGTAGCCCGCGGCGCGCATGGCGCCGATGGCGCCCAGCACGTCGAGCTTGTCGCTGTCGAACAGCACCTGGGCTTCGAGCGTGCGCGGCTCGCTGGACGCGTCGGCGCCGCGGAAGCGGTGGGCGCGGATGCAGTGCAGCACCGCTTCGAGGCGGTCGTCGGGCCAGCCCTCGGCCTGGAGCACCTCGCGCGCAAAGTCGGCCGAGGCCAGGTGATGGGCGGCCCGATCGCCGCCGCCGCTGGGCGCGGCACCCGCGGCATCGTGCAGCAGCACGGCCGCGCGCACGATCTCGAGGTTGGCCCCTTCGGCCTGGCCGATGCGCTCGGCCAGGGCCAGCACGCGCAGGATGTGGTCGAAGTCGTGGATGGGGTCGGCGCCGGTGTAGTAGGCGCGGGCGGAGTCGATCGTGGGCATCCTTGCGCCACCTTTACTCTGTCTTGGGTTCCGCTCCGGCGGTCTTGCTGCCAATCTCGACCAACTGTATCTGCGCCTGGTAGCGCTTGCCGTCGATCTCGATCTTGCCGTTGGCGAAGTAGCCCTTGGAGCCGGTCTTGAATTCTTTGATGGGCAGGGCCATTACGGCCACGACCTGCCCTTCGCTGGTTTTGATTTCTGCGATCAGCGCCATGGAGGTCTCCGGTGGGGTTGAAAAGGGAATGAAATATGTGCGGGTGTGCCCGCGCGCATAGGTCAGGGTCTGGGTTGTTCACACAGAAGCTTTTACTACCCTACCGCAATCACCAGCGCCATGGCGTGCTCGTGGGTGTGGCTGAGGCTGAGCGACCATTCGGTCAGGCCCAGCTCGGCGGCCAGCCTGCGCGCCGCGCCGTGGAGCACCAGCTCGGGGCGGCGGCGCGCGTCGCGCACGACCTCGATCTCTTTCCAGCCCACGTCGCCGATGCCGCAGCCCAGGGCCTTGGCCACCGCTTCCTTGGCGGCGAAGCGCGCCGCCAGGGCCGGCGTGCGGCCCTCGGCCTCAATCAGCTCCTGGTCGGTGAAGAAGCGCTTGAAGAAGCGGTCCCCATGCCGCAAGATGGCCGCGTCGATGCGCGCGACTTCGATGACGTCGATCCCGGTTCGCAGCATGGAAGAGTACTTTGAGATTGGAGATTAGAGCTTATGGATTGGCCAGCCTCGTAGGCTGATCGTCACCCACACACCCACACACCCACACACCCTGTCACGCTACTCCGGTCCCGCCACCGTCAGCACATACTGGTCTGGGCTGAGGTACTCGCGGGCCACTTCCAGGATGTCCTCGCGGGTGATGGCCTGGACGAGCGCCGGGTAGCGCTGGAGGTAGTCCAGCCCCAGCTCGTACAGCTCCAGCGACCCGATGGAGCCGGCCACGCCTTCGTTGGTCTCCAGGCTGAGCGGCAGGCGGCCAAGGAAGAAGGTCTTGTTCTCGGACAGCTCGTCTTCGGTGACCTTGCGGCGGGTGAACTTGCGCAGCTCGCGCCGGATGAGGTCGACGGCGCGGTCGATGTTCTTGGGATTGATGCCGGCGTAGGCCCGCCAGGGGCCGGGGCCTTGGCCGCCGTCGAGCGCGCTGGCGGCATAGTAGGCCATGCCGCCCTTCTCGCGCACTTCGTGGCCGATGTGCCCGCCCATGCCAAACACGCCCAGGATGTTGTTGCCCAGGCGCGCGGCCAGGTACCGCGGGTGCTTGCGGGCCGGGCCGGGACCGCCCAGGATCAGGTCGCTCTGGATCTTGCCCGGCATGCCGATGCGGCGGGTCAGCACGCCCTCGGGCCGGCTGACCGGGGGCAGATGAGGCTCGTTTATCTGCTGGGGGTTCTCCCAGTCGCCAAAATAGTGCTCCACCAGCGCCACCGCCTCCTGGGCGCGCACCGCGCCCACGATGGTCAGGATCATGCCGCGCGGGCCAAAGTTACGGCGGTGGAAGTCCACCAGGTCGTCACGGGTGATGGCGCGGATGGTTTCGGGGGTGCCGTCTTCGTCGATGGCGTAGGGATGGTTGGGGTAGGCCAGCTCGTAGAAGGCCTGGTCGGCGCGCGCGCGGGTGTTGTTGTCGCGCATGGCCATGCGGGTCAGGCTCTCGCCGCGCAGCCGCTCGACCTGCTCGGGCGGAAAGGTGGGGCGCCGCAGGGCGTCGGCGGCCAATTCCAGCACCAGGCCCAGGTCTTCCGCCAGGCTCTTGCCGTAGACGCTGGTGGTATGGGTGCTGCTGGAGATGCCCACGCTGGCGCCGACCGACTCGATGGCCTCGTAAATCTCGTTGAACGAGCGCGCCTCGGTGCCGCGCATGAGGGCCGAGGTGGTGAAGTCGGCCAGGCCGGCCTTCGCGCGCGGCTCCCACAGGGCGCCCACGCGCAGGTCGCCGTCGACCACCACGGCCGGGCTGGTGTGGTTCTCGCGCACCAGCACCACCAGGCCATTGGGCAGCACCTGCCGCACGATGGTCTCGGGACCGGGCAGGGAACGCACGTCAAAGGCGGCGGCCTTGGGCCGCGGGGCGGCGCGCTTCTTGGCGCCATTGGTCTTGGTGCTGCGGCGAACAGTCTTGGTCGCTGGCTTGGCCATGGGGTCTCAGTCCTCGTCCTCGAACGCATCTTCAGCGGGCGCCGCGGCCGGGGCCTGGGTGGGGATAAAGTGGCCGATCGTGCGGTTGGTGCGCGCCAGGTACTGCTGCGCCGCGCGCTGCACGTCGGCGGTCGTGACGCTGGCCAGCCGGTCCAGGTACTTATCGAACCACTGGTAGTCGTCGTAGATTTCGGTGGCGCCCAGCCAGTAGCCCTGGTTGGTCACGCTCTCGGCGCCAAAGGCAAACAGCGCGCGCGCCTGCTTGAGCGCCTTGGCCAGCTCGGCCTCGGTCACCCGGTCGTTCTGCACGCGCTCGATTTCCACGTCCAGCGCGCGCTCTACGGCCTCGGGGGTCTGGCCGCTGCGCACGGTGGCGAAGACCGAATACAGGTACGGGTCCACCGTGGCCGCCAGCCCACCCGAGACGCTGGCCGCCAGCCCGGTTTCCACCAGGGCCCGGTACAGCCGCGACGACTTGTTGCTGGTGCCGCCGCCAAACATGTTGAAGGAGTTGGCGCCGGCCAGGATCGAGTCCAGCGCCACCAGCGGGTAGAAGTCGGGGTGGGTGGCGCCGGGGACGTGGTAGTTGGCGTCCAGGTAGGCGGTTTCGCCTTCGCCGGTCAGGGTCACGCGGCGCTCGCCGCGCTGCGCGGGCTCGGGGCGCGGGCGCCGCT
>CAYUYN010000471.1:0-1550 GCA_964449185.1 uncultured Anaerolineales bacterium
ACCATGACCATTCTTGGACTGCACCACATCACCCTGGTCTGCGCCGAGGCGCAGCGCACGGTAGACTTCTACACTCAGGTGCTCGGGCTGCGGCTGGTCAAGCAGACCGTCAACTTCGACGACCCCAGCAGCTACCACCTCTACTTCGGCGACGAGCTCGGCCGCCCCGGCAGCGCCGTCACCTTCTTCGAGTGGCCGCGCGCGGTGCGCGGCCAGGCCGGTTTGGGCGGCACGCATCACTTTGCGCTGGCCGTGGCCGACTACGAGGGCCTGCTCCAGTGGAAGCGCCGCCTCACCGACCTGGGTCACAAGGTGGACGGCCCGCTCGACCGCCACTACTTCCGCTCTATCTACTTCAACGACCCCGACGGCGCCATCCTCGAAATCGCCACGCTGGGCCCGGGCTGGGCCATCGACGAGCCGGCTGACCAACTGGGCCAGGCCTTCCGCGCCCCACCGGAAGAGATGCTCGTCAGCAACCGCGACGAAGACCGCATCCGCGCCGAGACCTGGCCCGAACCCGTGCCCGCCATCACGGCCGGCATGGCCCTCAGGCGCGGCCTGCACCACATCACCGCCATTGGCGCCGACATCCAGCGCACGCACGCCTTCCTGGGCGACCTGCTCGGCCTCCAGCGCGTCAAGATGACGTCCAACTTCGACGACCCCAACTCGGCCCACTGGTATTGGGGCGCCGACCACGGCCGTCCCGGCACCCTGATCACCTACTTCGAGCGCAACCCGGCCCGCGAACGCCGCGCCCGCATGGGCGCCGGCCAGACCCATCATTACGCCCTGGCCGTCGCCGACGAGGCCAGCCAGCTGGCCTGGCGCGCCAAACTGGTCGAAGCCGGCCTGCGCGTCTCGCCGGTGATGGACCGCATCTACTTCAAGAGCATCTATACCAACGACCCCGACGGCCACATCGTGGAGCTGGCCACCGCAGGCCCCGGTTTCGCCAGCGACGAGACCCCCGCCGAGCTGGGCACGCGCCTGCAACTGCCCCCCTGGCTGGAAGACCGCCGTGCCGAGATTGCCAGCCTGCTCCAGCCCCTCCAAGTCCCGACCTGGCGCAGCCCGGCCGCCGAAACGGCCTGAACCATGACCCACCCCTCTTCCAAACCCGGCCCGCATCAAAGCCAACCCGTGCTCACCGCCGGCGCTCCCCTCTCCGCGGCGCGCGGCGCCGTGCTGATGGTGCACGGCCGCGGCGCCAGCGCCCAAGACATCCTCACCCTGGTGCCCGAGATTGATCAGCCCGACCTGGCCTACCTGGCGCCCCAGGCCGCCGGCAGCACCTGGTATCCCTATCCCTTCATGTCGCCGCCGGAGAGCAACGAGCCCTACCTGTCCTCGGCCCTGGCCCGCCTGGGCGAGGTGCTGGCGCGCATCGCCGCGGCCGGCCTCCCCCCCGAGCGCACGGCCCTGCTGGGCTTTTCCCAGGGCGCCTGCCTGACGACAGAGTACGTCGCTCGCCACGCCCGGCGCTATGGCGGCGTGGCCGGCCTCAGCGGCGGCCTCATCGGCCCGGAGGGCACCCCGCGCGACTA
>CAYUYN010000471.1:1650-3248 GCA_964449185.1 uncultured Anaerolineales bacterium
GCACCCCTCTCTTTTGTTTCTTTCAAAGTACCTGTCCATGAAGTGGTACAATCAGCCCCTGTAACCGGCTGAACGGCCCAACCGACGTTATTTTCGGCGCCATGCAGAGACTCGTCCGGCACTTTTCGTTCAACTCCTACTACTTCCTCGCCAACGCCATCGGCGTCATCCTGGCCGTCCTGCTGCTGCGCGACGGACTGACCGCCCTGGACGTCATCATCGTGGTGGGGTACGTGCTGGTCGCCGGCCTGCTAGCGCGCCGCTGGCGCACGCCGCGCCGCCAACTGGCCCACTTCGACGGCCTGGCCGCCTTCGACAAGGTCCTCACCGACCCCCGCCCCACCATGTTGGAGTTCTACTCCGACAACTGCGGCGTCTGCATGACCATGAAGCCGGTCATGGACCGCCTTGAGCAGGCCGTGGGCCACCGGCTGCAGATTCTGCGCATTAACGTGCTCGACCCCATCGGCGTCCAGATCGCCAATCGCTACGATGTCACCTTCACGCCGACCTTCGTGCTGCTCCACGGCAACAGCCTCAAGGACGAAGAGTTCACGCTCATCCTGGACCGCCCGCGCGTGCTCTACTGGCTCGATCAGCAGACCATTGCCCCGGCGGGCGGGTAATGGGAAAGAGTGTCCCTCCTCTTCCTCTTCCTCGACGGCGTCGGCCTCGGCCAGCCTGATCCCGCCACCAACCCGTTCGTCACCGCCGAGCTGCCCACCCTGCGCGGACTGCTCGGCGGGCAAGCCCTGTTGGCCGGCACGCCCGCCACCGAAACCGAGCGGGCGCTGTTCATCCCCACCGATGCCAACCTGGGCGTCGCCGGGCCGCCCCAGTCGGCCACCGGGCAGGCCACCATCCTCACCGGCCGCAACGTGCCGCAGACCATTGGCGCCCATTGGGGCCCCAAGCCCAACCCCGCCATCGCCGCGCTGCTGCGCAGCGACAACGTCTTCCGGCGGCTGACGCAGCGCGGCCAGACCGCCGCCCTGCTCAACGCCTACCCCCAGCGCTACTTCGACGCCATCAACTCCGGCCGCCGCAACTACTCCGCCATCCCCCTGGCCGTCACCGCCGCCGGCCTGCCGCTCTTCACCACGGCCGACTTGCTGGCCGGCCGCGCCCTGTCCGCCGATTTCACCGGCGAAGGCTGGCCCGAAGGCCAGGCCCCGCGCTACACCGCCCACGCCGCCGGCCAAAAGCTGGCCGAGCTGGCCGCCGGCTATGACTTTGCCTTCTTTGAGTTTTGGCTGAGCGACTACCTGGGCCATCGCGGCAGCCTGGACGAAGCCCGCGGCATGCTCGAGCGTCTCGACGCCGTCCTGGCCGGCCTGCTCTCGGTCTGGGACGATGACGCCGGCCTCATCGCCCTCACGTCCGACCACGGCAACCTCGAAGACCTCGCCCACCGCCACCACACCCGCAACCTCGTCCCCACGTTCCTCATCGGCCACGCCCGCCACGCCTTTGCCGCCGGCCTGACCGACCTGACGCGCTTCACGCCGGCCATACTCGAACACCTCGCGTAGGGCGCAAGGCACAGGGCACAAGGCGCAGGGCACAGTTCGGGATCTGGCCGCTACGCAGCCTCGTCA
>CAYUYN010000472.1:0-3247 GCA_964449185.1 uncultured Anaerolineales bacterium
AACAGCCCGCCGGAAGTTTGGGGGTCATGCAGCAGGCGCTGCTCCCAGTCGCTGAGGGTCAGGCCGGGCGCGTAACTCACCCACTGCCCGTAGAATTCTTCATTGCGCTCGGAGCCGCCGGGGAAGACCCAGGCCTCGGCATAGCGGCGGGCGCCCGGCAGCCAGGGGAGCGCAGCGAAGTCCAGCTCTAGCCCGGTTCCGGACAGGTGAGCCACCTCGTGGGCGTGGCCAAGCAGCCCAAAGCCGGTGATGTCGGTGAGCGCGTGGATGCCCGGGGTGGCACGGACGGCCTCGGCGGCCTGGCGGTTGAGGCGCATCATGCCGGCCACGGCGGCGGCCAGGTCGGCGGGGTCCACTTCGCCGCGCTTGTGCGCGGTGGTGATGACGCCGGTGCCGAGGGCCTTGGTGAGCACGAGACGGTCGCCCACCTGCGCGCCGCCCTTGGCCAGGATGCGGTCGGGGTGCACCAGGCCCGTCACCGCCAACCCATACTTGGGCTCCTTGTCGAAGACGGTGTGGCCGCCCGCGATGGCGGCGCCGGCCTCGCGCAGCTTTTCGGCGCCGCCGCGCAGGATCTCGGAGATGACCTCGGGCGGCAGGTCGTCGGGGAAGGCCGCCAGGTTAATGGCAAACAGCGGCTGCCCGCCCATCGCGTAAATATCCGCTAGGGCATTGGCGGCCGCAATCGCGCCGAACGTGTACGGGTCGTCCACGACCGGCGGGAAGAAGTCGGCGGTTTGGATGATGGCCTGATCAGCGTTCAGGCGATAGACGGCCGCGTCGTCTGGTTGGCCAAGGCCCACCAGCAGATCAGGATAGTCTTTCGCCTGGAACATGTCGGCGAGTGGGCGCAACACTTGCGCCAGGGCCGCAGGGCCCATTTTGCTCGCTCAACCGGCGCAAGACGCCAGGCTGGTCAGCCGTATCGGGCGGACAGTCGTCATGAATGCTCCCAAAGTGATTGCGGACCGAATTAGCGGCCCGCACCGTGAGGCTATTATAGCGGCAAGCCGCCAACGCATAGATAGTAAAGCGGGTGTCGCTTGGGCGAGCTACGCTCGCCCAAGCGACACCCGCTACCCTCCGTTTCGCGAAACGGCCTGCTGGCCTTCTCGCGGTATAATCGCCTTCTATGAAGGATCGTTTCTCTCGTCTCGAAGCGCGCGTCGAAGCCCTGGTCGAGGGCACCTTTGCCCGCTTGTTTGCCGGCCACGTGCACCCGCGCGATGTGGCCGTACAGCTGGCTCGGGCGCTGGAAGACAGCGCCGCGGGCGGCTCGCCGGCCACGCACTACGTGGTGCGGCTGCACCCGGCCGACGCGCAGGCGCTCCAGCAGAGCCAGCCCGATCTGGCGCTGGTGCTGGCCGATGAACTGCTGAACCTGGCGCGGCAGGCGGGGCTGACCCTGCCCGAGCCGCCGCAGGTGACCCTGCGCGCGGAGCCGAATATGAAGCCGCACTCGGTTTTGGTGACGGCCGAGGGCCGGAGCGTGGCGCCGAGCGCCACGCAGACGATAACGCCCGTGCGCCCAGCCGCGCCGCCGACCGCTCCGAAGGCGTTTCTGATTGTCGACGGCCAGCGCACCATTGTGCTGGCCAAGCCGGTGATTGGGCTGGGCCGGCGCTTTGACAACGAGATTGTGGTGGATGACGCACGGGTCTCGCGCGCGCACGCCCAACTGCGGCTGCGCTTTGGCCGCTACGTGGTCTACGACCTGGGCTCCACCGCCGGCACATATGTGAATGGGATCAAGGTGGAAGAGTGCGTGCTGCGCGCCGGTGATGTGATCTCGCTGGGTGGCATTCCGCTGATTTACGGCGAGGAAGCGGGCGGCAAGGATGAGCCGGCACCCGGCAGCGGAACGGGTCCGTTAAACTCGGCCAAGCACATGCACACCCAACCCTTTGACGCCGTGAAACCGCCCGCTTCGGCGAAGCCCGACGACCGCCCATGAGCCCCAACCTGGTGCTGTTTATCCTGCGGCTCGTGCTGGCCGTGCTGCTCTACGCATTTTTGGCTGCGCTGTTCTGGATGTTGTGGCAGGACGTGCGCGCGGCAGCCCGCGCGGCCGCAGCGCGCGGACGGCGGCTGGGGCGGCTGATCGTGCTCGAGTCGACCCTACCCAACCTGGCGCCAGGCGCGACCTTCCCGCTCATGCCCATCACCTCGCTGGGCCGCGCGCCCACCAACACGGCCACGCTGCCCGACGAAACCGCCTCGCTGGAACATGCCCTGCTGCACCTGCGCGACGGCCAATGGTGGCTGGAAGACCTCGACTCGCGCAACGGCACGCGCCTCAACGATGCGCCTGTCCGCGACCCGGCCCCGGTAGTTCCCGGCGACATCATCAGCGTGGGCCGGGTCAAGCTCAAGGTCGAGCTGGAGTAGGCCGCAGGTCCGCCTCCGCCGCGATCAGGTCAGGATGCAGCCGCCATCCCAGACGCGGCCCTTCATTCACAGCCCAATCCAGGTAAAGCCAACTCAGCTCCTCCAGGCTGGCACGGTCGCGGGCTTCACTCAACCGCGCGTGGTAGCCCACGTTGGGCGTGGTGGGGTCGTAGGCCAGCTTGTCGGCCACAAACACTAACTGCTCCAGGGCCGCCGCGCCGGCGCACAGCGTAGTGTGGTGGGCCGCGCGCCCACCAACACGGCCACGCTGCCCGACGAAACCGCCTCGCTGGAACATGCCCTGCTGCACCTGCGCGACGGCCAATGGTGGCTGGAAGACCTCGACTCGCGCAACGGCACGCGCCTCAACGATGCGCCTGTCCGCGACCCGGCCCCGGTAGTTCCCGGCGACATCATCAGCGTGGGCCGGGTCAAGCTCAAGGTCGAGCTGGAGTAGGCCGCAGGTCCGCCTCCGCCGCGATCAGGTCAGGATGCAGCCGCCATCCCAGACGCGGCCCTTCATTCACAGCCCAATCCAGGTAAAGCCAACTCAGCTCCTCCAGGCTGGCACGGTCGCGGGCTTCACTCAGCCGCGCGTGGCAGCCCACGTTGGGCGTAGTCGCGTAGAGCCAGGCAATTCTGGATGGCCACCGCCGCCTGGTCGCTCAGCAGGTGCAGCACGCGCAGCTCGGCTTCGGCGAAGGTGCGCGGGCGCGGGGGAACCAGGCAGTCCAACCTGGGCTGCAGCCGGGGTGTTCGATTTGCGGCGGGACGGCATTTGTTACCTGGCGCGGATTATGCCGCAATCGGCGGTGGGCGGCAAGCAGGGCATGGATACGGCCCGCCCCGGCAATTTCGC
>CAYUYN010000473.1:0-3241 GCA_964449185.1 uncultured Anaerolineales bacterium
CGCGGCGTTGGCGCTCAGGCTCCAGCGGCCCAGGCGCGCCGCCAGCCGTTCGCGCGGCGCGCCGCGGGCCGGCGCCAGGGTGTGGGGCAGGGTCCCGGTGGTCACAGCGCCCGTCCTTCCTCGGCGCCCGAGCGGAAGTAGGCGATGACCCCCACCAGCACCAGGGCCATCAGCACCAGCGAGATGGCCGACCCAAAGGGCCAGTTGCGCGCCACGCCAAACTGGCGGTTAATCAGCGTGCCGATCATCTCCACCTTGCCGCCGCCCATGATGTCGGGGGTGATGAAGGCCCCCACCACCGGCACCAGGGTGAGCACCACCGCCGCCACTACCCCGGGCGCGGTCAGCGGAAGCATCACCCGCCAGAAGGCCAGCCGGGCGTTGGCGCCCAGGTCGTTGGCGGCCTCGATGAGCGTGTGGTCAAACTTTTCGATGGACGCGTACATGGGCAGGATGGCGAAGGGCAGGTAGCCATACACCAGGCCCACGATAACGGCGAACTCATTGAAGAGCAGGTCCAGCGGCTCCTGGATGAGGCCCACGCCCAGCAGCAGGCTGTTGATCAGGCCGTCGCTGCCCAGCACCTGCTTGAGGGCGTAGGTGCGCACCAGAAAATTGGTCCAGAAGGGGATCATCACCAGCAGCATCAGCGCATCGCGCCAGCGCGGCGGCCGCTTGGCAATGAAGTAGGCCAGGGGATAGCCGGCGAGGACGCACACCGCGGTGACCAGCAGGCCGATGCGCAGCGAGTGCCAGAAGATGCCCAGGTAGAGCGGGTCGAAGAACCCGGCGAAATTCTCCAGGGTGAAGACGGCCGGCTGCTTGATGCCGCCGGCGCGCCCGCGCTCCACCAGGCTGATGAACAGGACGATGAGCAGGGGCAGGTTGAAAAACAGCAGCAGCCACAAGGCGCCCGGGGCCAGCAGCCCGCCTAGCTGCAGTCCCCGGTGGCGGCGAATGACGCGCAGCATGGCTAGTCCACCAGCACGCGAGCGGCCTGCGGCACAAAGGCCACGGTCACCTGCTCGCCCGAGGCGGCCGCCGGCCGCGAGAACGGGTCTTGGTTCTGGGCGCGCACGCGCACCTTTTGGCCGCCGGCCAGCCGCACGCCATACTGCGTGTCGGTGCCGATGTAGACCACTTCTTCCACCTGGCCGCTGATGCGGTTGGCCCCCGGTTGCCCCTCGGACAGGTGCAGCTTTTCGGGCCGCACCGCCACGAACACCTTCTGGCCGGTGCTCAGGGCCTGGTCGGCCGAGAGGTCGGCGTGTACGCGCACACCCTGGGCCAGCTCGATCTCGGCCGTGCCGTTGGGCTGGCTGCAGACCGTGCCTTCCAGGAAGTTGGTCTCGCCAATAAAATCGGCCACGAATTTGCAGTTGGGCCGCTCGTAAATCTCGCCGGGGCCGCCCACCTGCAGCGCCACGCCCCCGCTCATCACGGCGATGCGGTCGCTCATGGTGAGCGCCTCTTCCTGGTCGTGGGTGACGTAGACGAAGGTGATGCCCACCTCGCGCTGGAGGGTCTTCAGCTCCAGCTGCATTTCCTTGCGCAGCTTCAGGTCCAGCGCGCCCAGCGGCTCGTCCAGCAGCAGCACCTCCGGCCGGTTGATCAGCGCGCGCGCCAGGGCGATGCGCTGCTGCTGGCCGCCCGAGAGCTGCTTGGGCCGGCGCTTTTCCATCTGCGGCAGGCGCACCATCTCCAGGGCCTGGGTCACGCGCTTCTGGATTTCAGCCTTGGACACGCCGCCCTTCATCTCCAGGCCAAAGCCCACGTTTTCGCCCACGGTCATGTGCGGGAAGAGCGCATAGCTCTGGAAGACCGTGTTGACGGGGCGCTGGAAAGGCGGGGTCTGGCCCATGGGCTTGCCGTGCAGGCAGACGTCGCCGCTGCTGGGCAGCTCAAAGCCGGCAATCATGCGCAGGCTGGTGGTCTTGCCGCAGCCCGATGGCCCCAGCATGGAAAAGAACTCGCCATCGCGGATTTGGAGGGTGACATCGCGAACGGCTGTGACTTCTTCACCCGCAGGCCCCACAAAGCGTTTGGTGACGTTGCGTAGCTCTACGGCATATTCGGTCATTTTGTCCCTTTCCTGAGGTCAGGATATTCTAGGACAATCCGGGGCAGAGTCAAACCCGGCTCAGGGCGCGCCCCACGCCGTTCTCCCTGGTCCTCCAAAACAAAAAGGGGCGGTGAGAAACGGATTTGGTCCGTTTCTCACCGCCCCAGCCAGTGTTACGGGGCCAGCGTCTGGCTACGCCTGGGTCGGCGCTTGGGTCGGCATCACCAACGGCCGGGGCGTGCTGGTCTTCTTGGCGCTGTTAGGGGCGGGGAAGAGCCGCTCGAACTCCGTTGAGTCGACGGTTTCCACTTCCATCAGGCGCCGGGCGATGGCATCCAGCTTGTCGCGGTAGTCGGTCAGCAGGGTGCGGGCGCGCGCGTAAGCCTCGTTGATCAGGCGGCGCACTTCGCCGTCGATCTCCTGTGCCACGGCCTCCGAGTAGTCGCGCTGCTCGGAAATCTCGCGGCCCAGGAATATCAGCTCTTCCTTCTGGCCGTACGTCATCGGGCCCAGCTTCTGGCTCATGCCCCAGCGGGTGACCATCGAGCGGGCCATCTTGGTGGCGCGCTCCAAGTCGTTCGAGGCGCCCGTGGTGATGTCGTTGAACACCAGCTCTTCGGCCGCGCGGCCGCCGAGCAGGCCGGCCAGGTCGGCCAGGAACTTATTCTTGGAAGCCAGGGTGCGGTCATCTTCGGGCAGGCTCAGGGTGTAGCCGCTAGCCATGCCGCGGGCGATGATCGAAACCTTGTGTACCGGGTCGGCTTCGGGGATCAGGTGCATCACCACGGCGTGGCCCGCCTCGTGGTAGGCGATGATGCGCTTCTCTTCTTCCGTGATCAGGCGGCTCTTGCGCTCGGGACCGGCGATGACGCGCTCGATGGCCTCTTCAAACTCCGACTGGCCGATGGCCTTCTTGTTGCGGCGGGCGGCCAGGATAGCGGCCTCGTTGACCAGGTTTTCCAGGTCGGCCCCCACAAAGCCAGGGGTCGACTTGGCCAGCACGCTGATGTCGGCGTCGGCGGCCAGCGGCTTGCCGCGCATATGCACCTTCAAAATCTGCTCGCGGCCCCTCATATCCGGCCGGTCCAGAATCACGCGCCGGTCAAAGCGGCCGGGGCGCATCAGGGCGGGGTCCAGGATGTCGGGGCGGTTGGTGGCGGCCACGACGATGACGTTGGT
>CAYUYN010000474.1:0-3237 GCA_964449185.1 uncultured Anaerolineales bacterium
GTCCGCGCGCGGCCGGCGAAGGTGAGGCGCTGGCGCCGGCGGCCTCGTCCCCGGCGGCGCCCGTCCAGCGTGTGCGGCTGCCCCTGCACCGCGTCTGGCTGACCTATGTCCTGCTGGCCGTCATCGGCGCGGTGTTCGTGGGCCAATTGGCCTCCGAGCAGTTGGCCGGCTATGACCTGCCAGTAGCGCTCGGCGCCAAGGTCAATGGGCTCATCGCCGCCGGCCAGTACTGGCGCCTGATCACGCCTATTTTCCTGCACGCCAGCCTGCTGCACTTCTTCTTTAATATGTACGCGCTCTACAGCCTGGGCAGCGAGGTCGAGGCCTTCGCCGGGGCGCGGCGCATGGCGCTCATCTTCTTCTTCGCCGGCGTTGCCGGCACGGTTTTTAGCCTGCTCTTCACGCCCAATCCGTCGGTGGGCGCCTCGGGCGGCATCTTTGGCCTCATCGGCGCGCAGGGGGTGTTCCTGTACCGCCACCGGCGCTGGTTCGGCGAGCGCGGCAAGCGCGGCCTCCAGCAAGTCATTTTCATCGCCCTCATCAACCTGGCCATCGGCCTCCAGGGCAACATCGACAACTGGGCCCACGTGGGCGGCCTGCTGGGCGGCCTGGCGCTAAGCTGGGTCCTCGGCCCCGCCTGGCAGATCCAGCGCGACGTGCTCACCGCCGGCCAGGCCAACGCCGTCGACCAGCAAGCGCAGTGGCCCTACCGCTGGGCGGCGCTGGGCGCGCTCGGTTTTGCGTTGGCCGTGCTGACGGTCGCCGGTATCGCGCGGGCCGGCGGCCTCGGTTCTTGAGCCCCAGGCTGCGCGCAATTTGTGGCCCGTACCTCCCGCGGATCGTCTGTCACGCTTGAAGGCGTACCGCGGAGGCCCGTGGGAGCGCGTTGCACGCGCGACAGCCCCTGGGTGCCTGAAGCCCGTTTCCGGCTGGGCGGGTGCTACCGCCAAACGGATCGCGGGTGCAACCCGCTCCCACGTTGCAAGTAGGGGTGTTTCATTCGTTGCGCGTGTCTAATAGGCTGGCGCGCAGCGGATCGCGCGCAGCGGATCGTCCGAATGCCCGTTGACCCTCCGTGGGCCGTCGCCTACAATTGATATGCTTCCCGCACGCTCTGCGCGGGACGCTGGATAGGTTGGCGCGTCTTCGGGCGCGCGTCTGCGAGACTGCATGAACGCAACTTGGGTACTGGATCTGCTGCGGTTGGTGGGTGTGGCCGCCTTGGTATTGGCCAACGGCTTCTTTGTGGCCGCCGAATTTGCGCTGGTCAGCGTGCGCCGCACGCGCGTGGAAGAACTGGTCCGCCAGGGCAAGCCCGGCGCGGCGGCCGTCAAGCGCGCCCTGCACGACCCCGACCGCTTTATCGCCGCCACCCAGCTCGGCATCACCATCGCCAGCCTGGGCCTCGGCTGGCTGGGCGAGCCGGCCATCTCGCACTTCCTCCAGCCCCTGCTCGCCCGGCTGCCCGTGGCCTGGGTGGGCGCCGCCAGCCATACCCTCTCGGCTGGCATTGCCTTCGCCATGATCACCTTCATGCACGTGGTCATCGGCGAGCTGATGCCCAAGTCCATCGCCCTCCAGCGGCCCGAGAAAACGGCCCTGGTGGTGGCCGGTCCCACCCTCCTCGCCGAGCTGCTCTTCCAGCCCGCCATCTGGGCCCTCAACGGCACCGGCAACTTCCTGCTGCGCCGGATGGGCATGCCGCCCGCCTCCGGCCACGAGATGGTCCACTCGGTCGAAGAGCTGCGCATGCTGGTGGATGCCTCCGGCGAGCACGGCGTGCTCGAGCACACCGAGCGCGACATGCTGGATGCCGTCTTCGACTTTGGCGACTCGGCCGCGCGCGAGGCGATGGTGCCGCGCACCGAGATGGTGGCTATCAGCGCCGACGCCAGCCTGGACGACCTCATCCAGTGCGCCATCAAGCACCCTTTTACCAAGTTCCCGGTCTACGAGGGCGACCTGGATCACATCCTCGGCATCGCTCACACCAAGGACCTGGTGCGCGTGCAGCACGACCAGCGCCGCGCCGCCACCGTGCGCGGCCTGATGCGCGAGGCCCTGTTCGTGCCCGACACCGTCCGGCTGGCCGAGCTGCTCCGGCAGTTCCGCCTCAAGCGCCAGCACCTGGCCCTCGTGCTCGACGAATACGGCGGCACCTCCGGCCTGATCACCCTGGACGACCTGATGGAGCAGATCGTCGGCAAGGTGGGCGACGCCTTCCACAAGTCGGCCCCCGACATCCAGCGCCTGCCCGACGGCTCCGTGCTCATCGACGGCCTGACCCAGATCGAAGAGGTCAACGACATGCTCGGCCTCAACCTGGCCGACGAGCACTACGACACCATTGCCGGCTTTGTGCTGGGCCGCCTCGGGCGCATGGCCCGGGTCGGCGACGCCGTGGAGGCCGACGGCATCCGCCTCCAGGTCGAAGCCCTCGACGGCCTCCGCATCGCCCGCCTGTCCCTGTTCCACACCCGGCCCGAAGTCCCGCCGGGTGAGAATGGGAAAGAGGAGGACAAAGGATGAAGGACCTGCACCTGCCGTGTAGGCAGGTGTGAAGGATGAATTAAGGACCCTTCTGTGTTACGTGGGAGCGCGTTGCACGCGCGCTAACCCTTTTGCAGCGGAAGCCCTCTCAGACTAACAAGACTCCGGCGCAAACGGGATCGCGGGTAAAACCCGCTCCCACGGCTTACACTCTTCCCGCTGACCACTGACCACTGCCTCCGTCTCCGTGTCCCTCCCTCCTCCCACCTACGCCCAGGTCGCCGTCAACGTCCCGCACCAGACGGCGACCTACACCTACACCATCCCCGACGAGCTGGAAGGCCGCGTCACCGCCGGCCACCTCGTCACCGTGCCGTTCGCCAACCGCCGCGTGCAGGGCCTCATCACCACCCTCACCAACACCGCGCCGGCCATGGACCTCAGCCCGCTGGAGAGCCTGCTCGACCCCGAGCCGGTCCTGAGCACGGCCCAGATCGACCTGGCCGCATGGATCTCCCAGACCTACGTCGCGCCGCTCATCGACTGCCTCACGATGATGCTGCCGCCCGGCCTCACCAAGCGGGCCGACCAGCTCTATACCCTCAACATGGACACCCTGAAGCTGCTGACGCCCGATGAGCAGTCCCTGGTAGATCTGCTCCAGGCCAAGGGCCCCCTGCGCGGCCGGCAGATCGACCGCGCCCTGGCCGGCGCCGGCGACTGGCGCGCGGGGGCCGAGCCGTTGGT
>CAYUYN010000475.1:0-3220 GCA_964449185.1 uncultured Anaerolineales bacterium
CGGCCTCGGCCAGGTGGGCGCGGAACTCGTCGGTTTTGGCGCGCAGCTCGGCATCGCTAAAAGCGCGGAAGGCCGGCTCGTGGGCGTTGATTTCGGCGACGACCTGGGCATACCGGTTAATGTCCTTCTTGTTCGGGTCGCCGGCGATGGCTTTGATCAGGTTACGGAACATGGGGAGAATACCTTCCTTGTAAGGAAGGAATTATAACAGAGGGTAATCGGCTACGTGGGCAGGGCGAAATAGCGGAGGCATTGCATAACGCCGCCTAGTACTACAACGTGACTTCGGGCAAAAAGTCCGGTAAATTAGGCTCCTGAGCAACCACAGAGGAGCCGACGCAATGACGCAACGAATTGGACGCGCCGTGCCTCCGCCTTCGGGCCGGGCGCCGGTTATGAATATTTCCCCGCGAGATTGGCGGGGCTGGGCGACGAACTGGATCGGTATCATCACCGCTTTGGGCGCGGCTTCGTGCGCTGCGAACAGCGCTACTGGGCGCTGAAGTATTCATGAAGGCCGCAAAGGCCCGGTCGAAGTCGAGATTGCCGTCCAGCGCGTGGTGATGGCCGACGAAGAATTGCCAGGCCGCGACGAGTGGTTGGTGCTGCGGCGGGCGATTGGGACGCCGCTGGCGCAGTGGAAGTTCTACCGCTCGAATGCCCCCAGCTATTGGATGCGTGGCATGTGGAACCGATTGCTCTGCTCCCCCAAATCTTTGCCCATAATCAAATAATTCCGCGCGCCGCCGGGGAAGATAAAGTTCTGCAGCAGGCTGACCCAGCCGCGCTTGCGATAGAGACGCAGGGCCACGGTCTCGGACTGCATCGTGGAGAGCACGGCCTTGGCGTAGGGCAGCTCCCGCAGCAGCCCGTCGTGGAGCTGGCTGCCGAGGCCCTGGCCCTGCGCGCGGGGGGCGACGGCGAACTCCACCAGCTCGAAGGCGCCTACGAGCCAGCGCTCCACCTGATCCGGAGGCATGGCGCGCGCCACCTGTTCATGCCACCACTGGCCGGCGCCGCTGGCATAGCCATAGGCAAAGCCCACGATATGGCCGGTATCCTGCTCGCGGGCCACCAGCGCGCGGAAGCCGTCGCGCGCCACGTGGCGCACGAGCGAGCTGGCAAAACCATCGGCCACGCCGGCGTCGCGGCTGTAGGGCGGCAGGGAGAAGGCCATTTGATACACGTCGCGAAAGTCGGCGCGGGCCGCTTCCACCTCGGCCGGGGTCAAAAAGTCCAGCGAAGCACTGATCATCGTCACGGTCATGTCCCCTTCACGCGGCGCGCTGGCTAAAGGCGGCCGCCACCATTGACAGCATCGCGCAGGCCGCCAGGCCGCCCAGGCCAATGCCCGCGCCGTGCAGCAGCGCGCCGCTGACCTCGGCGGCCTCGGTCGGCTCCAGCAGCACGCTCAGCACCCCAAACAGCCAGCCCTGCCCCAGACCCAGCAGACCGCCGGCCAAGCCCGCTTCCACCAGGCCACGGCCGCGCCTAGCCCGCACACGCGCCTCGTGTAAACCGCCAGCACCCAGGCCAGCGGTGTCACGCACAGCACCGCGGGGTAGCCGGCCGCCGCCAGGGCCGCTGTCGCGACGAGCCACACCAGCAGCGCCGGCCAGAGCACCCGCAGCACCAGACCCAGGTTGAGGCCGGCGCGGGGGAGGTTGGGTTTGGGGATGGTCATGGTGACGGTGCCGTTACGCAGCTTTCACCTGCGCTGCGAGTGCAGGCAAGGCTGCGCAGCGTGCCGCTACAGCCACTTTTCAGACGCTCTCTTACACCGCGCTGCGCGTTGGCAGCTTGGCCGCATATTGGTATTGGGGGTCCTGCTTCTGCTGCTTTAGGATCGCGAGAATCTCTTTCCACGTGGCCCACAGGCCGACCGGGCAAGGCGGCAGGTCGACCTTGATCTGCGCGTGCAGCTTCGCGAGGTGGTAGCACGGCACCGCGGCAAACATATGGTGATCGATGTGGTAGTTCATGTGCCAATACAGAAAGCGCACGAAGGGGTTCAAAATGAAAGTCCGGGTGCAAAGCCGGAAGTCGGGCACGTTATCCTGGAGACCCGCATGCTGGGTGTTGTTGCAGAGATATTGCAGACAGCCGCCGTAGAACGGCGCCAGCGTGACCAGGACGGGCACCAGCCACAGACCGAAATAGAGCGAGACCACCACGATCAGGATGTGACCCGCCAGCATGAGCCGCGCCCAGCGGAACAGGCTACGCCGCTGCTCGACCGCCGTTTTGGGGAACAGCGTCTCCTCCCAACGGCCTTCGACCCGGCCAAAACAGAGCCGCAGGACGATTTTTAGCCGGAAGACCAAGTCCCAGGGGTTCACGACGGCGTTGCGGAGGAAGGACTCGAGCGTCAGCTTTTGCGGCAGGACCACCTCCAGATCGTCCGGGGGGTGGAGGGTGTACTTGTGGTGTTCCTGGTGGCTGGCCCAGAACATCACCGGGTTGCTCCAGCTCAAAAAGCTGACGATTTGCAGAAACAACGGATTGAGGGTTTTCGTTTTGAAAACCGTCTGGTGGCACAGCTCATGGAACGCATTGAGGAGAAAGGCGAAGAACGTTCCGTGCAGGAAAATAATCAGCAGCACCAGCGCGAATGGCAGCCGTCCGGCGGCATACCAGGCTGCCGCGCCGGTCAACCCGAGCAGCCCGAGATGGCCGAGGGTCTGGAGCAATCCCTGCCAGTCGCTGCGCTGATTCAAGGCCGCCAGGGCTTCACGACTGATCGGTGACTTGTACCAGGCGATCTTGGGTTTTGTCTGTTCGCTGGGCATGGTCTGGCGCTCCTCTTATGGCAGAGTATCCCATGATTCAGGCCTCGCCGGTGTACCCTTCGATGACAACCATGCGCGTCTTGGCCGTGGCCTGCCGCAGCTCACGCGCCTCGCGGTACTCGGGCGAGTTCAGCCACAGGTGCGCCTGCGCGAGGCTGGGAAACTCCAAGATCACCAGCCGGGTCGGCGCCCAATCGCCCTCCAGGGTGTCGGTGCGCCCGGCCCGCGCCAGGTACTTGCCCCCAAAGGCTTCCACAACCGGCTTGGCCAAAGCCTTATAGCGCCCGTAGCGCTCGGGGTCGGTGACTTCGACGTCGACGATCACGTAAGCGGTCATAGGACTCTCCTCAGGTCGGTGGCCACCTGCTCCAATGCGGCGCGCGGCGGCCGGTTGGCATAGTGGGGGCCAAAGCGGAAGCCAAAGCCATCGC
>CAYUYN010000476.1:0-3209 GCA_964449185.1 uncultured Anaerolineales bacterium
GCCGCCGCCGGCCCCGGTGCGCAGCCCGCGGACGTCCGTGCCCATCGACCACCGCGAGGCCGGCCTCGGCCGCATCCGCGACCTGCTGGCGCGCGAGTGGGACGGCGAGCTGGCCCGCATCGAGCTGCTCAGCGCCGGCCTGCTCGACATCGAGACCGGCGACCCGGACTGGGACGCCGCCCTGGCCCTGGCGCAGGTGGTGGCCCTGCGCAGCTTTGTCGGCCCCACCCAGCACCTGCCGCAGCCCTCCTTTGTGTTTACCCGGCATGTGGATCGCGGCTATTCGCCCAAGGGCGATGGCTCGGACCACGGCTGGCAGTGGAACGGGCAGGTGGCCACCGAGGCCTACGTTACCCTGCCGCAGGTGGTGGCGGCCGCGCCCGAGCTGGCCAAGGGCATCCTGCGCAACTGGCTGGCGGTGCAGACCGAGACCGGCTTTATCGACTGGAAGCCCGGCTTGGCCGGCCAGCGCGAGAAGCTGCTGAGCATCCCGCTGCTGGCGGTGATGGCCTGGCAGCTTTACGAGCAGACCGAAGACGAAGCCCTGCTGGCCGAGCTCTACCCCGGGCTGCGGCGCTTCTTGGATGTGTGGTTCACCCCCAAGCACGACCGCGACGAAGACGGGGTGCCCGAGTGGTCGCACACCATTCACTCCGCGTTCGACGACAACCCCTCGTTCGTGCGCTGGCAGCGCTGGGGGCAGGGGGCCGACATCACCGCGGCCGAGGCGCCCGACTTGGCCGCCTACCTGTACCGCGAGTGCCGCGCGCTGGAGAGCATCGCCGCGCGGCTGGGCCTGCCCCCGGACGCGGTGCTGGCCGAGCGCGCGGAGACCCTGGCGCGGCGCGTGGCGGGTATGTGGAACGACGAGACGGCCAGCTATCACTACGTGGACCGCGACTCGCACGCGAGCACGCGCGGTGAGGTGCTGGCCGTGGGCCGCGGTGACGTGGCCGTGGACGTGCAGCGCCGTTTTGAGCCTCCGGCCCGGGTGGTGGTGAAAGCCCTGGGCCCGCGCGAGGCGCGGCCCGAGATGGAGGTGACCCTGGTGGGCCGCGGCCGGCGTGGTCGGCACCGGGTGGAGACGCTGAAGCGCTCGCACGTGCAGTGGTTTTTTGGCGTGGGCACGGCCGTGAGCGACAAGCTGTATACCCTGCTGGACCGGGTGGAAGTGCGCGGGCTGAGCGACGAGTTTGAGGTGAGCATTGCGGTGGTGGACTACACCCGCCAGGACCAGACCCTGCTGCTGCCGCTGTGGGCGGGCCTGCCCGACCGCGAGCGGGCCGAGGCCCTGGTGCGCCGCACCCTGTTGGACCCCGACCGCTACTGGCGAGAGTATGGTTTACCCAACTGCTCGGCCCAGGACCCGGCCTACAAGCCCAACAACCGCGAGGGCAGCGGCGGGGTGTGGATGATGTGGAACACCATGCTGGGCGAGGGGCTGGTGACCTATGGCTACCGGGCCGAAGCCGCTGAGTTGATCCGGCGCCTCATGCAGGGCATGCTGTTTACCCTGAAGGAAGAAAAGGTCTTCCGCGAGGCCTACAACGCCGACCAACTGGAGGGCCTGGGCGACCGCAACTACATCTGGGGCGTGGCGCCGGTGGCGCTGTTTATGCAGACCCTGGGCGTGCGGGTGATCGGCCCGCGCAAGGTGTACCTGGAAGGCCGCAACCCCTTTCCCTGGCCGGTGACCATCCGGCACAAGGGGCTGACGGTGGTCCGCGGGCACGCGGCCCGCGGACACGCGGCCACCACCGTCACCTTTCCGACCGGGCACGCGGCCACGGTGACGGACGAGGCGCCGCGGTTCGTGGAAGACGTCTGAGCGCCTGCCCTTCGATCCCCTGAAGGTGCCTGCGCGCCCGCACCAGCACTGCCAAGAACCCGGTTGTTGAGGTTCAATTTGACTCTCACCCGCAATGGTACTAAACTCCGCGCCTATTCCGGGCCGTCCGCAACGGTCGCCTACCAAGGAGCAACGCCATGCCGAATTACTTGAAGGCCGCCCAGGCCCTGGGGGTCAAGGGGGCCGAGGTCAAGGATGTGGCCGAGATGATCGAGAGCTACGACCAGACCACTGGGGCCTTGGCCAAGAAGCAGATGATCCTGGCGCTCGAAAACATGATGAAGCTGCGCAAGTTCATGAACCCCTACAAGCGCGAAACGATGCTGGAAATCCTGAAGAAGGAAGGCATCGCCTGAGCGAGCCGCGCACGCCTGCACGTGTCTGCCGGGCGGGGCCTGGCCTCGCCGCATCGAACCGCCGCCTTACGCTATAGAGGAGAGCCAACGCCATGCCGCCTACCGTCAGCCTGCAAACCGTCAAGAACCAGCACTTCCTCAAAGAGTTCCAGGAATTTATTAAGAAGGAATACGCCGAGGAAAACTTCCTGTTTATGTTCGACAAGGGCAGCAACGAGGTCCTCTATAACAAGTACATCAAGGTCGGGTCGGCCAAGGAAGTAAATATTTCCGACGGCTTTCGCCGGCCGTTGGATGCCCTGGCCGCCCAGAAGAAGTGGAGCGGCATGGCGGCGGGCATCAAGGAGGCTCGCATCGAGATTACCAAGATCGTCAACCAGGGCCCGGTGCCGCGCTTTGTGGTGACGGCCGCGGGGAAGCTGGCGCTCTTTATGCTGGCGACCGGTGTGGACGGTTCCAAGGTCGCCACCATGGAAGCCCTGCTCAAGGTCTTCCAGACCGGGCGGTCGCCGCAGGACAAGCAGGAAGCCTATGACGCCATGCTCAAGTTGACCAATAAGGCCCTGCTCAACCCCGCGCTGCGCGAGCTGGGCTTGCAGCCCCCGGCGATGGTGATCCGGCCTAAGGGCGACCCGAGCAAGGCCCTCAGACTGTTGGGCGTGAAGGACCCGCTCAAGGCCCAGATGACCAAGTTCATTGCCGACTACGCCAAAGCGACTTCCAAGACGCACCGGGCCACGGTGCTCGACCAGATGGAGAAGGTCGCCAAGGGCGTCGTCAAGGAAGAAGCCATTCTCGCGGCGCTGAAGTCGTCCGGCCTGTACGTCGAGGAATAGTCGCCGCACTTACGCAGCCAGGGGGGCCTGAGGCGGCCGGCCTGGGGAGGCTGGCGCTTGGCTGCGCCCGACCCCGGCTGGCCGCCTCGGCCGTCTACCGCAGCAAGTTTTTCGGCCGCGACACCGTCTCGTTCTTGCTGGTGCTGCCGATCGCGCTGCCGGGCATCG
>CAYUYN010000477.1:0-3199 GCA_964449185.1 uncultured Anaerolineales bacterium
GCCCTCGCCGTGAACCTGCGCACCCCGCGCACCGGCGACCCACCCACGCGCCCCTCTCACGACCGGCGCCTCGGCCCCACCGCCTATGTGACCGGCGACCTGCTGCACCAGGGCCGCACCCCCGAGCAGATCGCCGCCGAGCGCGGCCTCACCCTCGGCACGGTCTACGGCCACCTGGCCCAGCTCATCGCCGAAGGCCGCGTCAGCGTGGAGGCGGTCATCCCCGCGGACATTCAGGCCCAGGTCCGCGCCGCCATCGAGGCCGAGGGCTCACTCCAATACCTTGCGCCCCTCAAAGCCCGCCTGCCCGAATCCATCGAGTTCTATTCAATCCGCTGCGTCGTCAACGCCGTCGCCCGCGAGCGCGGCGAAACGCCTGCGCCGCCCGCCGCCCCCGGGCCCATGCGGGCCGCCGACGTCCATGCCTTGGGCGAAGCCCGCGCGCCGGACAGCACGCCCAAGCTCATTGCGGGGCTCGAAGACCCGAATGGCAACGTGCGCCGCATGGCGGCCTCGGCCCTCGGCAAGCTGCGCCTGGCAGCGGGTGTACTGCCCTTGTTGGCCCTGCTGGAAATTGAGACCGGCCCGCAGGTGCGCCAATACGCGATCAAGGCCCTCGGCAGCATCGGCGATGCGCGCGCTCGCCCCCTGCTCGAACACCTCGCGCTCGACCCCAACGAGCTCGAATACAATCGCGTCTCGGCCAAAGCCGCCCTCAAGTCCCTGCGCGGCCGCAACTAAAAACCTGCCAGGTTTTTGAAACCTGGCAGGTTTGCGGTTACAGCGACCGTGCGTGACCAGCCCTGGCCGGTAGCGGCCCTTATCCCTTCCACTCTCTGCCGACTGCCGGCCGCTCACCGCGTCTCAGCCCTCCAGAAACTCCCGCATGAGTCTCCCCGTCTCTTCCGGCTTCTCCAACGCCACCAGGTGACCGGCCCCCGCCACCTCCCGCACCACCACCCGCGGCAGCCGCTGGCGCAGCGCGCGCACCCCGGCGGGCGTGAAGGTGTCGGACTCGGCCCCGCGGATCGCCAGCACCGGCAGCCGCAGCCGGTGGAGCTCGCCCCACATATTGGGCGGCCCCGTCTCGTACACGCGCGCCTCCCACTCCGGCGTCCAGGCCAGTTCCACAGCGCCCTCCGCGCCTGGCGCGGGCCGCGTCGCGGCGGCCACATAGTCGCGCAGGGCGTCATCATCCAGCCCTTTGAACACCGCCGCGCGCCGATAGCGCGCCACCATCGCCTCGGCGCTGTCGAACACGCGCCGGCGGCGGCGCGCCCCCGGCACCAGCGGATGCACCCAACCCGCCAGGCCTAGCTTCTGAATCAGCCCGTACAGCGCCAGCACCGCTGGTTGCAGGAACACCGGGTCAAGCAGCACCAGCGCTCGGAACAGCTCCGGCCGGCGCAGGGCCGCCGCCGCGCTCACGATGGCGCCGAGCGAGTGCCCCACGCCGATCCAGCCGCGGGCCCCGCGCTCGTCCAGGAACTGCACCAGGTCATCCACCAGCGGGCGCCACGAGTCAATGGCCTCCGGCCGGCTGCCCGCCCACAGTGGCCGTGACACCATGGCCTGGACGTGGTAGCGCGGCGTCAGCGTCTCAAGCAGGCGCTGATAAGCCGGCGCCGGATACCCATTGGCATTTGCAAAGTGCAGCTCCGGCCCGGAGCCGCCAAAGTCCAGTAAGGGAATCATAGCGTGCGGCCATTATAGATGCACCCCGGCGCTCCACTCACCACTTCCCACTGCCCACTTCCCCCTGCCCCCATGCTATACTTTCCGCATGGACCTCTTCGACCACGCCCTGCGCGACCGCCTCAAAAGCGAAGCGCCCCTGGCCGCCCGCATGCGCCCGCGCACGCTCGACGAGTACGTCGGCCAGGCAGAGATCGCCGGGCCGGGCCGCCTGCTGCGCCGCGCCATCGAGGCCGACCGGCTCTTCTCGTCCATCATCCTGTGGGGCCCGCCGGGCACCGGCAAAACCACCCTGGCCCAGATCATCGCCAACACCACCAAGAGCTACTTCGCTTCCCTCAGCGCCGTGCTGTCGGGCGTGGCCGACCTGCGCAAGGTCATCACCGAGGCCAAGGAGCGCCGCAAGCTCCACAACCAGCGCACCGTGCTCTTTGTCGATGAAGTCCATCGCTGGAACAAGGCCCAGCAGGATGCCCTGCTGCCCCACGTCGAAGACGGCACCTTCGTCCTCATCGGCGCCACCACCGAAAACCCGTTCTTCGAGGTCATCGGCGCGCTCGTCTCGCGCTCGCGCATCTTCCAGCTCAAGCCGCTGGACGATGAGTCGGTGCGCCGCCTGCTGCTGCGCGCCGTCGGCGACCCCGAGCGCGGCTACGGCAAGCTTGAGGTGGAGATCGAAGATGACGCCCTGGCCCATCTCATCAACGTAGCCAACGGCGATGCCCGCAACGCCCTCAACGCCCTCGAACTGGCCGTGGAGACCACCCCGCCCGACGAGCAGGGCGTCATCCGCGTCACCCTGGCCGTGGCCCAGGAGTCCATCCAGCGCCGCGCCGTCTTGTACGACAAAGACGGCGACGCCCACTACGACACCATCTCGGCCTTCATCAAATCCGTGCGCGGCTCCGACCCCGACGCCGCGCTCTACTGGCTGGCCAAGATGCTCTATGCCGGCGAGAGCCCGCGCTTTATCCTGCGCCGCCTCATCATCCTGGCCGGCGAAGACATCGGCCTGGGCGACCCCCTGGGCCTGGTGGTGGCCAACGCCGCCGCGCAGGCCTTTGAATACATCGGCCTGCCCGAGGGCATCTACCCCATCGTCGAGGCCACGCTCTACCTGGCCACCGCGCCCAAGTCCAACAGCGCCGGCGCCTACTTCAAGGCCGTCACCAAGGTGGAAGAAGAAGGCAAGCTGGCCGTGCCGCAGCACCTGCAGGACGGCAACCGCGACGCGCGCGGCCTGGGTCACGGCCAAGGCTACGTCTACCCCCACGAAGAGCCCGGCCACCACACCGGCCAACAGTACCTGCCCACCGGCCTGCTCGGCACCTACTTCTATAAGCCCAGCGCCGAAGGCTACGAGGCCCAGGTCCAAGACCGCCTCGCCCGCTGGCGTGCCGCCCAGGAACAAGCCCTCGGACTGACCCAGACCACCACCCTGCCCGACCTGCCCGAGAGCGAAATCATCGCCATTCGGCGCCGCAGCACCCGCGGCGGGGAGTAG
>CAYUYN010000478.1:0-3190 GCA_964449185.1 uncultured Anaerolineales bacterium
GCGCAGCTCACCTCCCTGGCCACCCTCAAGGAAAGCCATATCAACCAGTGGGCCGACTCGCGCGTGGCCGACGTGGGCACCCTGGCGCGCTCGCCCGACCTCGGCCAGCTGACGACGGCCTACCTCGCCGGCCGCGGCGACGCGGACGAGGCCGCCCTGCGCAACCGCCTGAGCCACTTCCTGACCGGCACCGGCTTCTACGAGGCCGTGATGCTGGTCGAGGCCAACACCGGCAAAGTGCTGGTGTCTACGCTCCAGTCGCAGTACGACCGCTTTGAAGGCGACGCCTTTCTGAATGACGCCCAGCTTGGCCTGGCACGCCAGGGCGCCTATATGCTGCCGCCCAGCTTCAACCCCGCGCTCAACGACGTGCAGGTGCTGGTCGCGGCGCCGGTCATCGTACCCAACCAGGGCACCATCGCCGTGCTGCACGCCTTCGTGTATGACGAGCAACTGCTCGACATCGTGGCGCCCAGCCCGGGTCTGGGCGCCAGCGGCCACTCCTTACGTGGTGACGAGTGACGGTTATCAGCTCGGCAGCTTCGTCACGGCCCCCATCGCCGGCGCCGACACCGAAGGCATCGAGCGCGCCCGCATGGACCACGTCAACGGCAGCGCCATGTATGCCGACCAGAGCGGCCAGGAAGTCATTGGCGTGTACCGCTGGATGCCGGTGTATCAGTTGGCCATCCTGGTGGAAGAAAGCACCGCCGAAGCCCTGGCGCCGCTGCGCCAGTTTGCCAATGTGCTGGTCATCATCAGCCTCACCGGCGTGGTCATCAGCGCCGTGGGCGTCTTTTTCTTTACGCGGCGCCTGCTGACCGGCCCGCTCCAGTCGCTCACCGAAGGCGCGCTGCGCCTGGCCGGCGGCGACCTGAATTCGATGGTGAAGGTTAACCGCCAGGATGAAATCGGCGTGCTGGCCGAGACCTTCAACGGCATGGCCACCGAGCTGCGCGGCCTGTATCAAGACCTGGAGCGCAAGGTCGAAGCGCGCACCCAGCAGTTGGAGGCCGCCGCCGAGGTCTGGCGCGCAGCCACCTCTATCCTGTCGACCGACGAGCTGCTGGCGCGCACGGTCGACCTGATCCGCGATCGCTTTGGCTACTACCACGTCTCGATCTTCATGCTGGATGAGACCAACCGCTGGGCCATCCTGCAGGAGGCCACCGGCGAGGCCGGCGTGCAGCTTAAGGCGCGCGGCCACCGGCTGGCAGTCGGCTCCAACTCGCTAATTGGCTGGGTCACCGCCAACCGCAAGCCGCGCATCGCCCTGGACGTGGCCTCCGACGAAGTCCACTTCCGCAACGAACTGCTGCCCGACGCCCGCTCGGAGGCCGCCCTGCCCCTGCGCGTGGGCGAGCGCATCATCGGGGCGCTGGACGTGCAGAGCCGCTCCCTCAACGCCTTCAACCAGTCCGACATCGACGTGCTCCAGGTGCTGGCCGACCAGATCGCTATCGCCGTGGAGAACGGCCGCTTGTTCGCGCGGCAGGAACGCACGGCGCAGCTCGACCAGCGCGTGGCCAGCTTCACCGCCCGCATCCACCGCTCCCTCTCGCTCGATGCCATTCTGGAGAGCGCCGCCAACGAGCTGGGCACGGCCTTCGGCGCCCGCAAGGTGGTGGTGCGCCTCACGCCCGAGACCCAGCTCGTGCCGGCCAAGCCGGGCACCCGCCCGCTGGAGAGCCGCGACCTGGCAGCCGCCGAGGGGCCGGCCACGAATGGCGGCCACGCGACCAATGGCGGCTACGAGCCCAATGGCGGCCGCGCCGGCGATGGGTCCAACGGATCCAATGGCGGGTAGAGGCGTTCAATCCCGCACCTGCGGTGCCCCGGTGAGCGGCACGCAAGCGTGCTTGCCGCTCACCGGGATGATGGGCAGGTGTGAACGCCCCTACAGCGGATTGTAGGCAGGCGCCGTACATCCAACAGGCACCCGCCCTAAATAAACCAAACCGCCTTAACCGGCCGGCCGGGGGGCCAGCAGAACAACGACGCAAGCACGCTAGGCCATTCCGCTCACTACAGGTTAGCATCCGGTTTGTGAGAGACGAGCGATGACCGCGATACCGACAGCGCCACCCACCGCACCCCCAACCACCCACGCCCATCAGGCGGCGGGCCGGGCCATCGTCATCACGCTGGCCGGTCTGGTGGGCTTTGGCGTCTACGCGGGCTACCTGGCCGCGCAGGGACAGGCCTGGCAGCTCCAGGCGCTCACCGGCAGCCTGCTGGCGGGCGGCCTACTGGCGCTGGCCGGCCTGGGCAGCGTCCGGCTGGGCCGGGTGGCGCTGGGTCTGTGGCTGACCGCGGCTAGCCTGCTGGTGAGTTTCCTGGCGGCCGGCCTGCTGTGAGCGGCCTGGGCATCGCCCTGCTGATCGTGACACCGCTGATGGTCGGCGCCTTTGCGGCGCGCACCCTGGTGGGCCGCAGCCGCTGGGTGGCCGTGGGCCTCGCCGCGCTGTGCGGGGCGGCCCTGCTGGTGGTAGACCTGTTGGGCCTGGGGGCCTTCCGGCTGATGGTGCCGGATATGCAGGTGGTGACCCCCGGCGTCGGCGCCGTGTTATTGGTCCTGTACGCCGTGCTGCTGCTGGGTGTGCTCGACAACTTCAGCCTGCGCACCAAGCTGATCCTGGCCTTCCTGACCGTGGCCCTGATCCCGCTGGCCGTGCTGGCCGCGCTCAACGACCGCGCCAGCCGCCAACTGGTGACCGACACGGCCAACCGCGCGCTCCAAGGCGTGGCGGCGCAGACGGCCCTGAGCATCGATGCCTTCATTGACAACACCAGGGGCATCGTCCAGACCGAGGCGCAGCACCCCGGCCTGCGCGCCTACCTGCTGCTGCCGGCTGAAGGGCGCGCGCGCAGCGCGCCCGGGCGTGAGCTCCGCGCGCTGCTGCCCATCTGGCAGCTGCGCGACACCCGCGCCCGCGCCTACAGCGTGCTCAACGCCGCAGGCGAGGTCATCCTCTCGACCAACTCAGCCGACATCGGCGCCGATTACTCGCAGGCCGATTTCTTTTAAGGAGAGCCTGGCCGGCGGACAGTCGTACGTGTCGGACCTGAGCTTCGCGCCCAACGCGGCGCAGGGCGACCTGTACTTCAGCATGCTCATCCGCGACACGGCCTTTGCTGGACTTTATCCATTCGTCAGAGATGAAAGAGCAGGGTAAGCTACGGCAAATCT
>CAYUYN010000479.1:0-3188 GCA_964449185.1 uncultured Anaerolineales bacterium
ACTGGCTTCAGCGCCTGGCGCACCGGTCCGGGCAGGTAGCGCCTGAGGGCGAAGAGGGTGTTTTGAAGGCGGTAGCGCATGTCAGTTGCTCTCGGCCGTCATCCCCACCGCTGCGTTAGAAGTGACCGATCGCCGCGCGCGCAGAAAACGGTCCAGCCATTCGGCCACAGCCACACCACTGTAGACGATGACGATCAGGGCCGGCCCGGCGATGAAGCGGCGGGCCTGGAAGATGTAGAACACAAACGGCAGCACGCCACCGATCACCAGCAAGAGGGCGAGGAACACCTCCGGGCGGCGGCGCTCTTTGAGCATATAGAGCAATCCCGGCACGGTTGAGAACGGCGGCGCAAAGGTCCAGATCACCCCTAGCAGCAGGGCCGGGTAATAGGCGAGGTTGACCAGGAGTGCGTTGGGGTAATAGTTGCGGCAGCCACAAACGAGGTACTCGACGTGCCCGCTGAAATTATCGCCCGACACTACCGGCGAGTCCGGCCGCACCTGGTGGCTGACCGCGTACAACGGACTGAACAGACCGCGCCGTCCGATGTACTGATCATAGCCCGTCAGCCAAGGGCTGCTGAACAGCAGCCACTGGTAGGCGCCCAGACCGAGCAGCAGGGGGAGGGCATACACCAGCGCCCGCACACGCCAGCGCGCCGGCGCCGCCAGCAGCAAAGCGCCCAGGTGCCAGGCTGAGCTGATCTTGATCCACACCAGCGCGCCGGTCAGCACACCAGCCGCGGCCATCCTGGCCCGCGTGGGCCGGTGCAGCAGCCCCACCATTAGCACCGTCAGTGCCGCGGCCAGTGGATCGGACATCACCAGGCCGGCCGCGGTGTAGGTGAAGGGGGATACACCGAGGATGGCGGCCACCGCGGCGCCAGCCACCGGGCCGGCAATGGCCCAGGCCATGCCCACCGGCACCAGCACATACAGCAAGGCGTAAACCTTCGCCCCCCAGAAGACGTTGGCCGGAAAATCAGCCGACAGGGCCGCGAACGGGACCAGGGCCAACGAGAAGCCCGGCGGATAGCGCGGTATCACCGGCCCGGGCACGCTGGACAAGGTCTCATAGGTCGTCAGGTAGCCCTGCCCGCGCGCCAACCCCCAGGCGCTCTCGGCATACTCGCCCGCGTCCGGCAGCATCTGTAACTCAAGGCGTTCCGGCCCGACGACCAGGGATACGCCGGCCAGCACCACCAGGGTCAGGGTCAGCGCCAACGCCGTCATCCATTGGTCGCTGCGCGCCAGGTCCCCCGCGCGGGCTGCCTGCCAGCGCACGGCCAGCAGACCCATGACCAACAGCGCGATCAGGGCCACCAACACCAGCGGCGCGCGCCCGCTGCTCATATCGATCTGGATCAAGGCCGGCTCTCCAAACCCATCACCCGCTCCAGCACATACACCGCCTCGCCGTCACGCTGGTTAAACACCCGCACCGTCTCAGTCCGCAGCCCATTCTGCGCAACCATGGCATCAAAGACCTGCCGCGGCCGGTCGAAGATGGTGTAGGCCGGCGCGTGAAACACAAAGACATGGTCGGGCAACTGCGCCTGGGCATACAGGTCGGCGATCTCATCGGCCTCGGGCGCGGCACCATCCAACAGCGGCCAGAAGAGCTCCTGCTTCTCAATTGTACCGCGCGACAGCAGCAGTAGTTGGGTATTGAAGCCCCAATCCATCAGCAGGTAGGTTTGCTCGTCCTGGGCCTGGGCATAGCCGGCCAAGTCGTAAATGGCGTCCGACCAAACCCCGCGGCCCCCATCCCGTGCGAAGGAGATCAGGTACTTCGCATCCACCAGCAAATTGACGGCGACGACCATCACCAACAACCCAACGCCGAGCGCTGCCACCACCTTGTTTAACCGCGACCGGTCGCCCGCCAACAACCGTGTTTCGAACATGACCAAGTAGAAGCCATAGGCGATCACGAGGTGCGGAAACGGTGACAGCAGCAGGGCGTGATGCGGACCGGTGGCATGCTTTGCCACAAAGAACTGCGCGAAGATCACCAGGCTCAACACCGCCAGGAACACCAAGACCCGGCGCGTCCGCGCAGCGTGCTTGCGCCACAAGAGGCCAACGACCCCCAGCGCGCCCACCGCCGCCCACGGCAGCAAGGTGCCGGGCAGGTCCAGCGCGGCCAGCAGCCCGCGTCCCTGAGCCCCGGCGAAGAGCGGCTGCACCCGCTGATGGTTGGCCAGGGTGTAGACCTCGTTGCCGGCCAGCAGGCCCTGCACCAGCCTGGCCTTGTACCAGGCCACCGCCAGTGGATGCTCAATGCCCCCGACCTGCCCCGCCAAGGTGGCGCCGCCGGTCGTCAGGTTATACGGCACCAGGGGCCAGCAGCCCAGCGCAAAGAACGCGGCCGCGGCCAGTGCCCTGCGCCACGTCACAAACAGCAGGGCCGGCCGGCCCCACGCGGCCAGCGCCGCCATTGGCAGGGCCACCAGGTACCAGACAAAATTCGACTTGTCGTATAGCCCCAACCCGGCCAGCAGCGCGCCCAGCGCCAGGTAGCGCAGCCGGCGCGTCTCGGCAAAGTGTACGAAAGCGTACAGCGAGCCCATTTTGAAAAGCAGCATCAGGGCCACCGGGCCCCAGTCCAGGCGGATGGGGAAGATAAAGCCGGGGTCGGTGGCGATCAGCCAGGCCGCCAGCGCGGCCGTCGTTTGATTGAAGAGCCGGCCCATCAGCCGGTACGTCACCCACACGGTCCCAAGGCCGGCCAGCACCATGGGCAACCGCACGGTGACAGCCGAGGTGGGCAGCAGGGCGAACAGCGGGGTATACAGCAGTGACTTGACCGTGCCGAGATAGGGCATCAGCATCAGGGGCAGCCGCAGGCTGCCGAAGGTCCACTGGTAGACAATAAACGAGCCGTCCAGGTTGCCCAGCGCGGCATTGGCAAACAGCACTTCGTCGTAGTACAGGCCGGGCCGCGCCAGCCAGGGGCAGGCCACCAGCAGGTACACCAGGGCAGCAGCACAGAAAGCCCAGTGCCGCCTAAGAAGGCTCAGCATGCGCTTTTGACCGCCATACACACGACCGACAACCCAATGGGCGGCGACACCAGGCGTTCCAGCGGCGACAGCCAGGGCACGCTGAGGCGCTGCCGCAGCGGTGCGGGCAGGTAGCGCCTGAGGGCGAAGAGGGTGTTTTGGAGGCGGTAGCGCATGGGCAGC